>JAICWB010000166.1 GCA_025935035.1 Terriglobales bacterium | reverse complement strand
TAGATGAACGACTTCGTTACTCATGCCTTTCGAGACATTGCGCTGGGCTTTGGCTACATCGTAATTGGTGTGTTTTTCATTTTTTTTGCTCAGCACGCGCCGAATGAGCGGGCGGCTAGAGCTCGGCGGTTTGGTGCCAAGTTCATGATCGTTACCGGCGTTCTTCTTCAGCTTTTCATGATTGGACTGCTTTTGTTGTGGCAACACAAAGTTCACCAGATTATGAACAAGTACGGCCGCTAAACCAATCAGCCTGCTCTGCCCCTCGGGGATGTTTCCATCCGGCTCCAGAGGAGCGAAATATCGGTAGCAACGCCGGCCCCTAGATGTCAAAGTTCCGTAGGAGCGACATCTTCGACAAATTGAAAAGCATATTTCTCTTTGAAAGCGATATCGAACTTTCGCAACAGAGTGAAATATTCATTCCTGAATGTGATTTTCGCCTGGTGCTGTTCTTGATTCTCAATGTAACGGATCACAGCCAGCAACTGCGAATGTCCGTATGAGAACGCCCCGAATCCTTCCTGCCAATTGAATCGCCCTTTCAGCCACCTTTTCTCGTTGATGAACTTAGTTGAGCCGGTCTTAATATCCCGGACCAGGTCAGATAGCGCCATGTCGGGCCGCAGACCGATCAGTATGTGCAAATGATCAGGCATTCCATTGATCGCCACCAATTTTTGTTCTTGATTGCGCACGATGCCGGAAATGTATTTGTAGAGTTCGTCTTTGTGCTCGTGTGGGACCAAAGATCGCGGCCTTGAACCGCAAAAACCACCTGAATGTGGATCTGCGAATATGTATTTGCCATCGGGGGATGTCGCTCCTGACGGAGCTTTGTATCATAGGGAAAGCGATTTGCTACCGATATTGCGCTCCTCTGGAGCGGGTCGTGGTCGAAACTCGGTTCAATCTCGAGCGACTTAGCGATCGCACTAGGAAGAGAAGATGTTTGTGCATTTTCCACCGTGTAATTCCTTCCCACCTTAGGCAACCAAAGTCTCTCTTTTGCTATCTCAATGCCTGTCGAAAGTTGCTGGGCCCTAATCCCAAAGTCATACAAAACACATGCACTGCGAACTTGCAGGGCAAGCCACATCTGTTTTAAATACAACGATTCAGCTACTTGGCCGCATCTGAGCAAAAAACGGCCCCAAAGGCAAATTGACTCAACCAAAGAAAACTCTGGTTCCCGGTCTCACTGAAGCTGACGCGATCGAACGCGCGAAGGCCGGTGACGGAGCAGCCTTCGAAGCCCTTTATGCCTTGCATAAACGGAGGGTATATTCACTCTGCCTTCGCATGGTCAGCAATACGGCTGAGGCCGAAGACCTCGCCCAGGAAGCATTCTTGCAGTTGTTCCGCAAGATCGGTACCTTCCGCGGCGAGTCGGCGTTTTCGACCTGGCTGCACCGCCTGAGCGTTAACGTGGTGCTGATGCACCTGCGGAAGAAGGGATTATCCGAAGTCTCGCTGGACGAGATGATGGAGCCGCAGCAGGAAGATGGGCCGAAGAAGGATATTGGCGCGCGCGATAACGTGCTCGCCGGCTCGATCGATCGTGTGAACCTGGAGCGCTGTATTGAGAGCCTGCCTCCGGGTTACAGGATCATTTTCGTGCTACATGATATTGAAGGTTACGAGCATAACGAGATCGCTGAGATGATGGGATGTTCCATCGGCAACAGCAAATCGCAATTGCACAAGGCGAGAATGAAATTGCGAGACCTGCTGAAGTTGAGCAAAGCGGAGAAGGCGGCAAAAAGATAAGAAGTAAGCAGCAATCGCCGATCTGGCCAGAGGGCGTGTGGGGAGAGGAAGGTCACCAGAGATGACCGGAAAAGAAAAAGACATGAGTTGCGCCGAGTTCCAAAAAGAGCTGCCCTTTATGTTCGAGTCGGGCGGCGATATCCAGCACGAGCACCTGAACAGTTGCGAAGATTGCGCCAGCCTCGTAAGAGACCTGCGATACATCGCGGACCAGGCCAAGCTGCTGCTGCCCATGCATGACCCTAGTCCAAGGGTATGGAACAACATACAAACGTCGTTAACAAAAGACGGCGTGATAGCAAACGAGAAAGACCCCCAGCGTGGCCACCAAGTGGCCGCGCAAAAAAAAAATAACCTGAAGTTGGCCGTGGCCGCGGGATCAGCCGCGGTCATTCTCGTTATTCTTCTGTCATTGCAAAGGTCCGCCCCCGCACCTGCGACCCAGCAAGTCGCCGCATCCACTTCTCAAGATGGATTTACGGATCAGGACGACGCGCAGCTTCTTTCCAGCGTCGCTGCTCAAGCACCAGACTTGAAACCCGTCTACGCGGCCAGCCTGCGTGACGTGAACCAATACATCTCAGATGCACGCGCATCGCTCGCCCAAGATCCAAGCGACGATGAAGCCCGCATTCACCTGCGCCAGGCCTATGCGCAGAAGGCCATGTTGTACCGCATGGGCACGACACGATCTTTCAATGAGAGCTCCAGCGGCCAATGATCACAAGCGTATTGAGGTCGCAAAGGCCCTCGCCGAGAAGACCGCACCGTAGGCAGGCGCTTCTTCGCGCTAGAGATTGGGCTTTCTGTTTAGGCGTGGCAACGATACTGGCAACGGTAGTCTCGGCAGCTGAAACACGTAAAGACATTCATTACACGGTCGCGCCGGGCAGCGCAGTCTTTATCGTGAATCAAACCGGCAACATCACCGTCCACGCGGCGTCGGGGCATCAACTGCAGGTCACCGCTTTGCAAAAGTCTGACAAAGTCGAGATTGACGCCAGCCAGACCGGCAATCGCGTAACCCTGCGCACGCACATGCTGCAAAAAGTATCCGGCGAAGATGCCCGCGTGGATTACGACGTTGCGTTGCCTTCCGGCACGAACATCAACATTGATTCTGAAAATGGTCCCATCAAGATAGACAACGCGAACGGCAATGTGACTGTGGAATCCGACGCGGGGCAAGTCGATCTGAACAACATTTCCAACGGTTCCGTGCAGGTACAAACGCTGAACGCCGGAATCAACCTCACCGCCGTGAAGAACGCGCGCATCAACATTGAGAGCACCAGTGGCAACGTCACGCTCAATAACGTCACCGGGCCAAAACTTTCTGTTGAAACAACTAACGGGAACATCAGCTACACCGGCGATTTCGCCGGCGGCGGTGCGTACACGCTTACCAATCACGCCGGAGATATCGACGTAAAGGTTCCCGCCAACGCTTCTCTCGACCTCACCGCGCGCTCGGTCAAAGGCACAGTCACCAACGACTTTCCGTTCCAGAAGCCGCAACACACTTCGTTCGCAGTTGCTGAAGGCCGCTCCTTCGCCGGTACGTCAAATTCCGGCGCGTCATCCGTCGAACTACGTAGCTTCTCTGGTAGAATTCGCGTAACCAAGCAATAGCTAGCCTATTGCTGGGTGTAAGACTTTCGCGCGCCGCGATTCGTCAATCTCGTCTAAATACGCGGTCTTCATGCTTGTATCCTTAGTGGGTTTTATGGGCGCCGGCAAGTCCGGTGTCGGCAAAGCATTGGCGCAACGCTTGGGCTGGCGTTTCCTTGATCTTGACGATCTGATCGAGAGCCGCGAAGCCCGCAGCATTGCCGACATTTTTGCCGCATCCGGCGAGACTGCTTTCCGCTATGCCGAGGCGCAGGCCCTCAAAGAACTGCTTACCGCGAAGTCACTTTCTGAAAAATCCATCGTCCTAGCCACCGGCGGCGGCGCTTTTTGCCAGCCGGAGAATCGAGCCCTCCTTGACCGTCCCGATTCTGTGGTCGTTTTTTTAAGTGCATCTGCACAAGAATTGTGGCAACGTTGTGTTACCAGGCAGACGCTGGGGAAAGATTCGCGGGTGCGTCCGCTGTTGAAGGACGAGACTTCTTTCAAACAGTTGCACGCGGAGAGACTTCCGCACTACGAACGGGCCCAGATCAAAGTCTCCACTACGGGCAAGAGCGTGGAGCAGACCGCGGAAGAGATCTACCAGCTGCTGCACAATGAGGACCGGCTGCCGAAAGCCGCCGCTCCTTAATAAGGAGTTGCAATGCGGCCAATGTTTTCTCAGCTCGTACGCTCTCTTGCATGCGTGATGCTTTCGGTAGCCGTCTGCGGCGCGGCAGACAAAAAGACCGAAAATAAAGTCGCTCCGACCTCTGTCGATACGGGCACATTCACCATCATTGTGAGCGGACACAAGGTCGCTTCTGAGACATTCCATGTGGATCAGCATCCAGATGGCAGCACTATCAGTTCGGAGCTGAAGACTGACGATCCCGGACTGAGCAAAGCCGTGCAGAATTCTGAGATGTCCATGCAGCCCAACGGCCTGCTGAAGAAATACACGTGGAAGGAAGTGACGCCGGGCAAATCGCAGATCGTGGTGGAGCCGCAGGATGAATCATTCATGGTCTCGCATGTAACGGAAAATGCGACGACCCCAGCCAAAGACACAGTCCATGCATTGGCGCCAGGCACTTCCATCTTGGATGAGAATTTCTATTCGCACATGGAAGTCCTCACCTGGAAGTACATGGCGTTCGGTTGCAAGCAAAATGCGCAAGGGCAGACAGAATGCAAATGGCTTCCGTTGCGCATGCCGATCTTCGTACCGCATCAGCAGCAGTCCGCTATCGCCGAGATGACCTATAAAGGCATGACGAAGATGAACTACAACGGCAAAGAGCAAGAGTTCAAGACCTTTAGCCTTGTGCTGGAAGACCCCAGCGATTTCAAGGCGGAGGGCGGCAATTGCCTTCTCTGGTTCAATGATGAAAACAAGCTGGTCAGGGTGCTCATCGCGTCAGACAATATGGAAGTATTGCGCGACTGAGCGCCTATGCCTCTTAGCCTGGCCACTGACAGACGAGTCAAGAACGTTCACAGCCTGCGTTCTGACATTATTTTTGCATTTTGCTGCCTCGTCGCGTTTTACGTCTGCATCCAGGCGCTCGATGTTTTGCTGCTCATCTATGTGAGCGCGCTGTTCGCGGTGGTCATATCCCCGGCGATCCGCGTCATCCGCCGGGTGACTATCGGAAAGTGGCGTCCGGGACGCGGGCTGGCCATCGGCGTTCTGGTTGTTGTGATGCTGGCGGCGGTTTTGCTCTTTGCCCTTTTCGCCCTGCCGCCGATGATCGCCGACTCGCACGACCTCGCCGCCAACTGGCCAAAGCGCGTGGCTGATCTCAGCGCGCGCTTCCAAGGCGTGCCCTTTGTAGGAAATCTTGACCAAGCCAAACTTGAGACCTACGCCGCTGGAGTGATCGGCGGGGCCTTCGGATTCTTCCGGACGTTCGCCGTGGGCATCTTCGGCGTATTCAGTTGCCTGATCCTAACGGCGTATTTCATCCTGGACGGCGAACGCGCTTTCCACTACGGCGTGTTGCTGTTCCCGATAGAGCATCAAGAGCGCTTGGAGCGCACGATGGTGCGCGCGGAAAACCGCATGCGGCACTGGCTCATCGGCCAACTGATTCTGATGTCGCTGATGGCTATCTTTAGCAGCATCGTCTTTTACAGCATCGGGTTGAAATATTTTTATGTGCTGGCGGTATTCGCTGGACTCGTCAACATAGTACCCATCGTGGGGCCGATCACTGCCGCGACCGTCTGCAGCCTGGTTGCGCTCTTTGGAGACAGGCCGGCGAAGGTTCTTTTTGTGCTGCTCTTCTTCCTCATCTATCCGCAGATCGAAACGGCGTTCTTCACGCCGCGCGTGATGAAGACCACCGTTGACCTTCCGCCACTGGCGGTCATCGTGTCATTGATCATTGGAGGCACTCTCGCGGGCATCGTGGGCGCGCTCATCGCTGTTCCCACCGCGGCGCTCTGCGCGGTGCTGATCGATGAATACCTTGTCCAGCGCCCTGACCGCGCTAATTCCGCGGTAACTTCCTAAACGCGCTCGTGTAAAATCCGGTCAGCGCGCTTCGCACCCAACAATCATGAATAAGATCCCAGTCGGCATACTCGGCGCTACCGGCGCCGTTGGACAGCGTTTCATTCAACTGCTCGAGAACCACCCGTGGTTCGAGGTGGTATGGATCGCAGCTTCTCAGAAATCTGCGAAACTTCCCTACGCCGAAGCCGCCAAATGGAAGATGAATACGGCGATTCCTGCGCGCATCGCCAAGATGACGGTAAGCGCAGCCGATCCGCGCTCTGCGCCCAAACTTATCTTCGCCGCGCTTGACGCCTCCATCGCTCAAGAGATGGAGCCGCGTTTTGCCGCCACAGGACACGCCGTCATCACCAACTCCAGCGCCTTTCGCATGCAAGCCGATGTTCCACTGGTTATTCCGGAAGTGAACGGTGACCACATTGCTTTGCTCGAACAGCAAGAGTGGCGCAAAAAAAGGGGCGGATATATCGTCACCAATCCGAATTGCTCGGCGATCGG
>JAICWB010000320.1 GCA_025935035.1 Terriglobales bacterium | reverse complement strand
CATGCACAAGCAGGCGGTTGACCTGTTGCAGCTTGAATCCGATCTGCGCCGCGCCGTTGAGCGCCAGGAGTTCGTGGTGCACTATCAGGCCATCCGCGAGCTTTCTTCCAATGAGATTCAAGGTTACGAAGCTCTCGTGCGTTGGCAGCATCCCCAGCACGGACTTGTTTATCCTGGCGATTTCATTCCCGCCGCAGAAGAGACGGGCCTGATCGTTCCGCTCGGCTGGTTCGTCCTGCGTGAAGCTTGCCGCCAGACCGCCGAGTGGCAGAAGCAATCACCAAAAGCCAAAGATCTGGTAATAAGCGTGAACCTTTCCAGCAACCAGTTTTCCCAGCCTGACCTGTGCGCACACGTGCGCCGCATTCTGGAGGACACCGGACTCGCGCCTCAACATCTAAAGCTTGAGATCACCGAGACCGTCGTCATCGAGAACCCTGAATCCGCAGGCGAGATGCTGCGACAGTTGCGCGCGCTCGGGGTGCGCGTCTGTCTTGACGATTTCGGCACAGGCTATTCCTCGCTCAGCTACCTGCTGCGCTTCCCTATCGATACTCTGAAGATCGATCGTTCCTTCGTAAACGGAATCGGCAGCGGCGCGGAGAACGCCTCTATCGTGAAGACCATTGTCGCGCTCGCCCACAACATGGGCATGGACGTGACCGCCGAAGGCGTCGAGACCCAGGCACAACTCGACCATCTGAAGAACCTCAAGTGCGAGACCGCGCAAGGCTACTTCTTCTCGAAGCCGGTCGATGCGGCCAAGGCGTTTGCTCTGATCTTCTCCCTGGACTAACTTCAGTAACTACTTCCCACGCCGGTCCAGGGCTATAATCCGCCCAATGTTCCGCAAGGCCGCCATCGCGCTTCTTGTTTTGTGCTCTGTCGCATTCGCCGACACTATCGTTCTTCGCAACGGGCGCAAGATCACCGCCAACAATGTTCATGAGGATGCGGGCGGCAGCAAATATTCCTACGAGATCGGCGGCAACACCTTTTCCATCGCCAGATCCTCTGTGGATCACGTAGATAAAGATGGGCAAGCCACATCGATCCCCAAAGGACAATCGCGCCTCGGGGCATGCAAGCCCGCACCGAAGAAAACACAGCCTGAAGACAAAGCTCCGGTGCGCGTCGTGATCATGTGCCAGCAGCTCAGCGCGAAGAGACTTCTCCCGGGTATCCCTGACGCCGCATGGAATAACCAATGCGCGCGTATTATCCAGAACGGCTCCGTCGATGACCAGGTCCTGACTGATACCGAGTCGGAGTGCAACTCTGACCTTTCTGCCGCGAGCTATTACCTCGCCGGGAACTTTGAATACACAGCCGCAAAGCTTGAACGTGCGCTTGATTACCTGAAGATCGCCAACCTTTATAGGACTGGCGATTATGAAGTGCTCTCAAAACTCGCGATCGTGTCGCGGGATCTCGGCCAGTTTGATGATTCGCTCACTTACTTCCAGCAACTTGCTGATCTCGGCGGCTCAGAGTGGCTTCCCTCTCTCGGCACCGCCTATTACCTCGTGGGGCGAAAAGAGGAAGCGCTGGTCACTTGGAAGACGTACTTGGCGAGCGGCGATTCGCGATCGGGCTACTCCGTTGACAACTACGTGTATCTGGCCGAACAGCTCAAGCGAAAATACGGCAAGGGCACCGCTGCGCCGCCATACAATCCCTACGCCAACAATTACTGACCTTCGAACCGCAGCTTAACGCGGGCCCATCACCACTCCCACCGAGCCATCTGGGATTCCTGGGTCACGCTGGCAACAACTCGCAGGGACGTCCGCCACTCGGAACAAAGCTAAGAGCAGATCTACGTCACGTGGGCGCTGCGCGAGAGAGCCGTCTTCAGGTGCATTCATTACAAGTGTCACTCCCCGGTTCCGGTACCTGGGGGCCTTGGTCTCATCTACGAGAGCGGCGTCGATCGAATTGTCCCAAAGTATCTGTGCAAAGTCTTTGGCCGCGGCTTTGCCCTCTACAACCTTCTGCTGATGCGTGCTAGCGTCCAGTTGGTCGTACATGTTCGTCTCGTCCGGCGAGAGCACGTACACGCGCGTCACCTCCTTCGGCCATGCTTCGATCAATTTTCTTGTCTGCGCATCGCTAAGTTCGTAATGCCATTTGTATTTGCCATTCTCCGGCTCCGCGGCCGGCGCCTCATTTCGCGCTGTTGCAAACGCGGCCTGAGGATGCATCGCTCTTTCGTATCGCTCCAGTCGTGGGACGACCAGGAAACGATATGCAAGCGCGCTTACCGCGATGAAGAGCAATACCACGCGCACTACGATCCACAACGCGCGCGCTCCGGCGCGCCCCGCCACCTGCGCCACTGCTTGCGCTTCGCGTAACGCCTTCTCACGTTGCGGCTCTTGTGGCCCGGGCATCAATCCGGGATCTCCGGGTCGGGTGATGTCTTTGATTTCGGCGGAGGTTCATATTGCCGCGAGTTCGGATACTGCGGGTACTTAGGCGCTGCGATCTGCACTTGGGGCTTCTCGATCACGAAAGGCTGGCCGAACTGCGAGTAATAGGCCGTGTACGTCCCGTCAAGCGATTTGAATTCGCGTGGCAGATGATCGGGGCCGATACACTCCTCATATTCCATCTTGCGCATCGTTGCTGGGATCACCACGCTGAAATCCCACTCCAGGCAGCTCTCGGCATTCACTGTTCGCCACGAGCTTTTATGTCCTTCCGCCGTATCTTCGATCGCATCTGACTTGGCTGCCATTCCGGTCGGGTCATTCCCCGCATTCTGGCAAGGGTCTGGCACATAACTGGCGAAGTTGGCGAAGCTCCAATCGCCAGCGGGCGCTTTGCTGTAACTGACTCCGCCAAACTTGATGTATTCCGTCCCTTCTGCAACGACCCCGTTGGTGCTG
>JAICWB010000175.1 GCA_025935035.1 Terriglobales bacterium | reverse complement strand
TGTCTTTGATTGGAACTCCTGCGCCACTGAGTGGAGCAAAGCCTGTTGTTGTGATCACCGCGTTTTTGAAGCCGAGTGGGTGTTTACCAAGGCTTTCACGAACTTCGTCGATGGAGAGGACGCCAGCACGAACGTAGATATCGTCGACCTTGGCTTGATCGAGGGCGTTCAAAGTGCGGTCCTGTTCCCAGACGAACTCAATATCGCTAAACCCGAAGTAACGATTAACAATAAGGTTGATGATGTCAGCCAAGTATCCGAGGATCGGTAAAAGGCCTTCGGCGGCGGCCTGCTCAACGCTGGTTTCAGCGGTGGCGCGATTCATGACCGCCACGAACTGCTGCGGCGAAAGACCAAAGGCATAACAGACGATGCGGGTGATCCATTCATCAAGCTCGTCTTTGAGCGTGGGGTCGCGCGTGAACTGAAGATTGCCACATTCAGGAACAAAGGTGATGCGGCGGCGGCGAGCAGAATTACCGGCCAGAGCGCTATCAAACCATTCCTGAAATTCGCTGATCTGGTCAGCAGACCACTCTTTTGGCGCCTGAGCAAGCGCTTCAGGCACGTTGCCTTCAGTGTAGTAATTCAGCAAATGGATCTGCCGGCGCAGGCCGATGTTGATGGTGAGGATGATCTGCTCAACCGGGGAGAAGCCGAAAAACTTGTGTGCCCGCACGTTGCGCGGACGATAGATGAGCTGGTCTGAGGTGAAATCAACGGCCGGCAATCCTTTGAGAATCTGTTGGTAAGCCACGCTGGGCGGCGCGGGCGTACGCCCCATGTCGTCAATTTTGCGCGCAATGGTTGCGCCATCAATAACCTCAAGCGCATAGAGTTGCTTGCCGGGAGACCACAGACCACCAGCTTGATCGATGATGGGAACCAGAACCGGCGCATCGAGCACGAGCAGGTCTTCCAGAAGAAGCCGAACCCACTGCTGCCAGGAGTGTTCGCGATCAGGGTAAGAAAAGAACTCCGTCAGTTGCGAGAGACGAGGATCTTGCTCTTCATTATCTTCTCCGCTGATTGAGGTATTGCCAAGGTTGTTGGTGCGCCTTGGTTGGCCCGGTTGATTCTTGAGTCGAAAAGCCCAAGGCATACGGCTGACCTGGTCTTTGCGGGTCTCAATGCAGAGGCGCACGAGATCAAAAGAATCAGCCAAGGCACGCATCTGAGCGAATGAGATCGGCTCCAGGTTTCTGGGTTGGATGTTGATGTTGTAACCGACTGGATAATCGAGCGTTCGCGGTGGAGTGCCCGCGGGAGCGCTCGGCTGCATTGGAAGGTCGGGACCAAACCAGACATCGAACGTGCTACGAAGTTTGCGGCCAACGCGGGCCACAAAGCCAGGTTCGAGGACAGTTGCTTTTCCGCCATTGAGAGTTTCATTCATATGTCGCTTCGCTCCAAACCGCTGTGGCAGCGTTTATGTTGTTGTGTGTATTCAGCCTTGTCGCACGCGGCTCGGCGCCGGCCGGCCTCGCCGCCATCTATGTAAGTCCCACTTTCACGCCCATGATGGCGGAGGTTTCAATGATGAATTCAATAAGAACATTCCTGCGATAAGCCGCTTTCATCTGCTCATCCTGAATGCGCAGGCTTTCATACCAGCGGCAAGCGCCGGAATCATCAACGATGTATTCCCCTATCCAATTCATAATGTCGCTTCGCTCCACACCGCTGTTGCAGTGTTTATGGTGTTGTGTGTATTCAGCCTTGTTGCAGGCGGCTCAGCGCATGATCGGCTTCCCACCCATCACGCGAAAAACGCGCGTGCTGGGGACCCCGGCCTCGCTGCTATACTCTTGTCGCTCGCTCCAAATTGCTTTTACAGATCTTGTGTCGCACCTACGGCGCTCAACTTCACGTTCCACCTACCCACGCTTCCGGCTTCGCTGCGCTCGCCTGCAGCGTGGGCTAACTTGTGGTCGCACCTACGGTGCTTGGAGAGTCAGCACACCAAATTGATTCATACACGCAAGCGTTTCGCTATATCACCTGCAAAGAAATGGTTGCGGTTGAGTCTTATCCGGCTGTTTCGAAGATTTGACCATTTCAAGAAATGTTGTGGCCTCTTAAACACAAGTCCCTCCGCTCTACTCGCGCACTGATAACTGCGCGCGCTTACGAGCGTCGGGATGACGAGTTTCAGGGATACAGCAAAACCTTAAATGTTTAGCCATGCACTTTTTCACAAGTAGAATGTGGAGAAACTGACTCAGTAGCCGATGATCACGCGATCGGTGCATGTGCCGGCGGTAGCGACGTCGTTCTTTTCAAAAAAGGAGACTGCCAACTGAGGAAGGCGAACAGGAGCACCCAGGGTCCCGCTTGTGACGGTGGGAGCAAGCTCGCTGGCGATGAAAGCCTGCTGCGATCCTGCCGACATCGCGGTGGTAATGGTGTAATTGTTATAAAGCGTGAAGTTGGGGCTGGACTGGCCTTGATCGTCAGCGGTGTAAACACTCATGATCAGATCAAAATTCTGGGTGCAATTGGCAAAGACGGTCATCTTGGTGGCGTTGCCGACGCGAATAATAGCGGTGTTGGGCGTAGCTCCGCCGACAGAGGCGGGCAAAGCGACACCGCTGTGTGCGAGGTCGGTAGGCGAGTACACCAGATGCGGCATAGGCCGGGGCAGGACCGGCTTGCCGTTCTTATCCAGCTCAGGCATCTGGCTGGAGGTTTGAGCAAACAGCACTAGAGTAGCGGCCAGCAGCGAAGCTGCCACGCCCAACCATAAACTCTTCTTCACGAGTTACCTCCTAAAAATGATTTGTGTCCATCCATAAACAGCGCAGGCTCTGCAAAAGCATTGAGAATGAGGTCGCATTCCTGGCAAAAAGAGTGTTGGCCGGTTGCGCCCAGACGACGCTCGTCAGAAATGAGCGGCGCGTTACACTCTTCACAACGTGGCTGACCGACGCGGCCATTGTGGTCGTGAGCCATAGATACACCTCTTTGTGGATTGCGCCGGCTGAGCAAGCGCAAAAAAGAAAAAGCACTGGCCATGGTGGCGAGTGCCGTAGTTCTAACAGATAATTTTTGGGAATCAGGTCATCCGGCGTGCGCGACGAGAAACACGAATCCCCCAATTCCGTTTAGGCATTGTGTGCGCTGACACCGCGAATGCCCCGGAGGGGGTTCCTTGGCAGGCGGCCTTACCCGCGGACCAAAGAAAAGTTGCAGGCCGTTTGGAATTTACATCAAGCCGGCGCCGCTCCCGGCTGTACGATCAACTTACTAAACCGTACAGACATTGTATACGACACATTGCTACCGGCTGTCAACAAAAAAGTTAGATTACAGAGATAATTTTTTGAATGTCGCATTATTTATACGCTTTTCTTTCATTGACAATGATTTAGACAATTGTTAGACTTACGTACACTTATGGCGCGAGACGCTTACAAGCAGGCATACGAGACAGCCAAGCTGGAGTTGCTGCAGTACTTGCAGAAACGATCTCAGCTTGATCAAAAAATCCGCAAGCTAAGGCAATCTATTAAACCGCTGGGCGAACTGTGCGGCGCCGATCCGGAAGAGATCGACAAGATCCTGCTCATGGAAGGATTTGTCATTGATTCCCCAATGGGCTTTACCAATGCGATCCGGCGGTTGTTCCGCATACACAAAACGCCGTTGACCCCGCCCGAGATCCGGACCGACTTATTGAAGATCGGCATTGGTCAAGACCAGGTGAATTTGCTTTCTTCCATCCATACCGTGCTGCGACGACTGGTAGAAGGCGGCGAACTTGAGAAGACAGATGATGGACAGTTTCAGTTAGCATCTGGACGGCTTTAACAGAAAGCATTTCGTCCCACTGCCAAAATTCGATGTTGCCGAAAATAAATCCAGGGAAAACCATTCTTTTACCGTCTTACAATTAAAAAACTATTTAACTGAAACGATTGGACAGTTCAGAACACTAAAGAATTGAAAGCGAGACTTTCATGTCGCAAGGTCTAGACAACCTCAAGCATATTGTTGTGCTGATGATGGAAAACCGCTCGTTTGATCACATGCTGGGCGGACTCACACAGAAAAACGCAAAAATCAACGGTTTGCAGGGAAATGAGTCCAACCCCGACGGTAACGGAGATCCAGTGCAGGTGTCACCGACGGCAGACTATCGGGGGCAGCTGAACCACGATCCTGACCATCATTTTCCCGGGGTGGATGTGCAAATTTACGGGGGCGCGGCGTTCGCTCCCGGCCGGACTACCACCATGGACGGGTTTGTGAAAAGCTACGGGACGCAAAGCCCGAACGTTGACGACTCGCACGCCATCATGAAATACTTCGCGCCGCAAAACATCCCGGTTTTGACCACGTTGGCAACGGAGTACGCGGTGTTCAACGGCTGGTTCTCGTCGATTCCCGGGCCGACGATCTGTAACCGGGCTTTTGCGCACTACGGCACTTCGTTCGGCAACGTGGACATGAACTTGTTTCTTGTCAGCGCTGCCGACAAGGCAAAAATCCCCACCATCTATCAACGGTTGGCAGCCGGTGGACACAGCGCCAAGCTCTACTACTACGATCAGCCGAGCTCGACGATGGAGATCGTGAACCTGATCACAGACCAGAGTTTCTTTGGCGTATTCAGCGACTTTGTGGCCGACTGCAAGTCGGGCAACCTCCCGGACTACAGTTTTGTAGAACCGAACTACTCGGACCACCCGGCGCCGGACGGTACGCGCCTGCTTGCGACCGACCAACATCCCGACCATCACGTATTAGCCGGCGACAACTTCATTGGGAAGGTCTACGACTGTATTCGCATCAATCCCAAACTGTGGCAAAGCACGGTGCTGTTAATCGTGTATGACGAGCACGGAGGCCTTTACGATCACGTGGCTCCGCCGGATTGTCAGAAAGACGGCTTCAAGGCGCCTGAGTCGGCGACCGGGGTACCGGGGCTGACGTTCGAGTTTGACCGGCTGGGAATCCGAGTGCCGGCGGTGCTGGTTTCTCCTTACATTGCGCGGGGCACGGTGGTACCGGGCA
Source organism: Terriglobales bacterium (assembly GCA_025935035.1). Classification (GTDB taxonomy): domain Bacteria; phylum Acidobacteriota; class Terriglobia; order Terriglobales; family Acidobacteriaceae; genus JAICLA01. The sequence continues at coordinate 1,141 of JAICWB010000175.1, read as the reverse complement.
AGGGAGAGGCGAATGGCAGAATTTTCGAGCATGCGTCAATTCCAGCGACCGTGAGCAAGCACTTCCTGGGCAAAGACGAAGGGACCGTGCGCGAGCAAAACGCGGAGACCTTTCTTGATCTGCTGGGCGACAACCTACGGCCGGACAATGACTGCGTATTCTTCCCCAAGGCGATGAAAGGCTGAAATTATGGCAATCAAAGATGCACCTACAGTCGACACGATTGATTTTGACGAAGCGGAGGCCTATAACCCAGACCGGCCAATCTCAAGCCTGATCCGGACACAGCTGCTGCACCTACATCACGCAGAGTATTTGAGCAAAATTCCCGCAAAAGAACGGACGAACATCAACATCAATACGCTGCACACGGAAGGGCAAGCCAGCGAATACATACAACAAGTTACGGCCTTGCTGCACAAGTACGGCAAGAAGTCGAAACCTGCCAGGAAAAAGGCATCGGGGAAGAAGCCCGCCGGCAAGTCCAAGAAGGCGAAGCCAGCGGCAAAGAAGCGAGCGTCGCGGAAGTAAGGAGAAAGCCAGTGCGTCCATTGATCATCGCGTTCGTGTTGCTCGGGGCAAGCTTGTGGGCCCAGCAATCCACTCCCCCTCCAACTCCGAGCCCGGGGGTGAAGAACGAGGAGCAAGAGGAGCCAAGGACGGAGTCAGGGCAGTTCCACAAGAACTGCATCACAAACTTCCACCCTGTGGGCTGCGCGCAGGTGTTATTTACCGGCCAGCCGCTGCACATCGCAGTGGGAAGTATTGCGCCGCAGAACGGGTTCGGCGCCGGCCTGGCGTATGCCAAACACAAAGACAGCGACACCTGGAGCAATTCGTGGAGCGCCGATGCGATCGGATCGAGCAATGCATCGTGGCGCGCAGGCGTTTATTTGACGTTCGTGCACACTCCCGTAGAGAAATCAGACCAAACAATGGGAGTCCCGTCCGACGTCGGCGACGTTGAGCCCTATCACGAGTACCCGGTCTACAACCTATTTGCGCAGTCGATCTCGCTCAACAAACTCACATTTTTCGGGGAAGGGCCAGCCACGACCACCGCGGGCCGGACGTTCTTCGGCATGACGGAGCACATTTTTGGCGGCAATATAGTCCAGCCGATTTACCCGAAGCTCAACCT
>JAICWB010000124.1 GCA_025935035.1 Terriglobales bacterium | reverse complement strand
TTTCTCGCGCTCGGCCTCGGCCTGCTTCGCCATGGCGCGCAACATCGATTCGGGCATATCCACTTGCTTTACTTCGACGTTCACCACTTTCACGCCCCAAGGCTCAGTGTGGCGGTCAAGAATATCCTGGATGCGCAGGTTTAGTTTTTCGCGTGCGGAGAGTAGTTCGTCCAGCTCTACCTCGCCCAGTACCGAGCGGAGCGTGGTCTGCGCGAACTGTGACGTCTGGTAGACGTAATTGGAGACCTCGACCACAGCCTTTCGCGGCTCCACAACGCGCAGAAAAATAACTGCATTCACTTTGAGAGTGACGTTGTCCCGCGTGATGATGTCTTGCGGAGGCACTTCCAGGGCCTCTTGCCGAAGCGAGATGCGCACAATGCGGTCGAGGGGTGCGAGCACAAAGACTACTCCCGGCCCTTCTGCCTTTTCGCGCAAATGTCCGAGGCGAAAGATCACGCCACGTTCATATTCAGGAAGGATGTTGATGCAATTCAGGAGGTAGATAACAACGATGATGGCGATGATCAAAAGGGGATACGAGAACATGGCTTGCCTGTCTTCCTGCGACGTTTAGTATTACTGCCGCGGATTCTAACATCAATCAGTTAAGTCTCTTAGGAGTTTCGCCGGGCGCCGGCGGCATGGTTCGCGTCCGCTTTCACCACTTCCAGCTCCAGGCCGTTCACTCTGCGCACGACGACCTGTTCGCCGGGGCTGATCGCGTCTGCGCTGGTCGCATTCCAAGTCTCGCCATGCACGAACACCTTTCCCGTAGGCGGCATCGCCGTTTGAGCAACACCCACGAGGCCCAGCATGCCTTCAGCTCCGGTGATGACCTTGTTCCTGTGGGCTTTATAAGCGACTGTCACGAGGAAAATCGTGATCAGCGCGATGGGAATCGTGACCGACAGCGCGGTGATGAGTTTCACGCGCATTTCAGGAATGGGACCATCAACGAGAAGAAGCGCGCCGATGATCATGAGCACGATTCCGCCCAGGCCCAACGCCCCGTGCGTTTGGAATTTCACTTCAAGGCCAAAAAGCGCAAAAGCTCCGAGAATCAGGAAGACCGCAGCCAGACTCGTTGGCAAAAGATTGAACGCCACCACCGCCAGTGAGATACAGATGATGCCGATCACACCGGGAATCACCGCGCCGGGGTGGTTGAATTCGGCATAGAGGGCCATCATGCCAAGTGAGAAGAAGATGAAAGCCATATTCGGATCCATCAGGAACCCGAGAACTTTCTGCTTCACTGTCATGTCGCCCAGCTTGATGGTCTCGTGCGCGAGGTGAAGAGTGGCCTTCTCGCCGCCGAAGCGCGTGATGGTGCGGCCGTCGAGCTGCGTGAGCAGGTCGTTATCATTATTCGCCACGACATCGATCACATGCTTATCGAAGGCTTCTTGCGCAGTGAATGATTTCGATTCGCGTACGGCACTCTCTGCCACTTCCACGTTGCGTCCGCGCTTGGTCACGAACGAGCGCATGAGGGCAGCAGCATCATTCTCCATCTTGGCCTTCATCACGTCGTCAACCTTCAGGTTGTTGGCGAGCACCGGATGTGCTGCTCCGGTGTTGGTGCCGGGTGACATCGCGGCGACGTCGGCCGACTGCAATATGAAGAATCCGGCGGATGCCGCATAGCCGCCACTCGGTGTGACGAAGACGATGACCGGGACAGGCGAGGCCAGAATCTTCTCAATGATCTCGCGCGTGGAATCGAGCATGCCGCCGGGTGTGTGCAACTCGATCAGGACCGCGTCATCATGTTCCGAATTCGCTTGATCGATGGTGCGACTGATGTATTCCGCAGTGATGGGATTGATGGTGTTATGAACAACTATCTTCAACACATCGGCGGAAGCCGGCAATGCAAACAGAAGTGAGAGCAATAGAAGATAGGAGGCGTGCTGGATGGCGGGTTTCATGGCCGATCCCTCTGCGTTGATTGTGGTCTCACTGCAGAGGGCGATGCAATGGTTTTCTTGAGGTCGAGCGCTGCGGCGTTGTTCGGGTCTAGTCGCAAAGCGCGGTCAACATTCTCTTTCGCGGCATCCGGCTTATTCTGCTTGATGTCGATCTGCGCCAGAGTGAGATAGGCGTCTGCACTGGGCGTGATGCGGTTGGCCGCAATGGCTTCGGTCCGGGCCTCAGTGAGTTCATCGCGGCCTTCCAGAACCGCTGCCAGACCCGCATGGCCCGCAACGGCAGATTGATCTACAAGGATGGCCTCGCGGAATTCGCTCTCTGCCTGATCGTAAAGCCCTTGCTTCATGAATTCTTGCCCGCGCTCCGCGTGGATAGCGGCGTGTTCAGCCGGTTTCAAATTCGCGTGCCGCTCTTCGTTAGCGCTTTGAATCTCCATGGCGAGCTGGCGATAAGAGGTTTCGTCGTAATTGCGCTTGATGCGCTCGAGTGGTGGTTTAATGGCGCCGCCTTTATTGATGGCGTCAAGGAATGCCTTCGCCTCTGAATCCTGCGGCTTGACGGCCAAAGCTTCTTTCAACTGCTTAGCTGCAGCGTTGGAATCTCCGCCGCGATAGAGTGCCACGGCGTAGTTGAAGCGGTAGTCTTCGTCGCGGGAGTCCGCTTGGACGGTGCGTTCGAAATAATCGGCCGCATCTTTCTGTCCACGTCGCGAGGCGACTACTCCAAGATTGTTATAGACCTCGATTAGAGGAACGCGAGCTGCGACGAAAGAAAATGCTTGTTGGGCCTTGTCGAAATTGCCGCTGTAGTAATAGGAGAGGCCGAGAAAAAAGTTGGCTTCACTGGCGAATGGTTCTTTCTGCGGAACTTTGGCGAACCATTGAGCGGCTTGCTCGTAGTCTTTGTTGTCAAAATAAACTCGGCCAAGTTGAAACGCCGCTTCTGAATAGTCCGGACTAAGGCGGGCGGCATCTTTGAAGTACTTGACCTTTGCAGGCAGGTCAGTGGCCAGCGTGCCGCGAACATAGGCTTCGAGCGCGTCCAGGCGGATGGCCGCTTGGGATGACACGTAGGCGTTCTTTGGCCCGACTGAATGCGGATCGATCTCGCGCAGCAGGTCCCACGCCAGAGTGTTCTGTATCTCTACCAATTGAGTCAGAGCGCCGGTCTCAACGGCTTCGGGCGAGAGGTGTACACGCTTCATGTCGAGCAATTGTGCGCGCGCGGTGAAAGAGCGTCCGTCAAAGTTGTAGCTTCCCAGCACGATGTAATCCACATCCATCTCTTCCGCCATGCGGTAAAGAGTGGCGCGTGACGGACGCACGTTCGCGGGGATCCCAAGACGGTCAAACGCGTACACGCGGTCTTCGCGCCGGATCACGAAGAAACCGGCCGCGGAAAGGCGATTACCCAACACTTCAGAAAATGCTTCGCCGATCCATTCAATACCAGGCGATTTCGACGTATTCTCAAAGGGAACAATGAGGACGATGTGTCCGCCGCTGTAAGACTGGGAGAACGCAGGAAGCGCCAACAACAGAATGAGGGCGAAAAGAAGGAACCGTCTCAAGATAAGGTGATTATAAGCGAGGGGAAAACTTGGAGCGGGAGACGGGGATCGAACCCGCGACATCCAGCTTGGGAAGCTGGCGTTCTACCGCTGAACTACTCCCGCCGGTAGATAGCTATTACAAGATCCTTCGCTGCGCTCAGGATTTCGGCTGCGGGCTCCCGCTGCGCTCACGCCCGCAAACCGCCTCAAGCTGGCGTTCTACCGCTGAACTACTCCCGCCGGTAGCTGAAGTGATTTTACACGCAGCGGGCAGACCAGAAACACAAATGAAAAAGGCCGCCAGGTTCGACGGCCTTTTGCATAGCTGGCTTGCTTAGGCGCCATTACCAAACGCCTTTGTCACTGCCGGTGACTTTGTAAGCTACGGCGGCAGCGGCAGCCAAATAGGGAAGCAGCGCGAGGCGCAGGGTTCCCGGAACGTTGCCGTTGAGTGATGTCTTGGTGATCTGCGTGGTGTACAGCGGAGCTCCGCAGGAGACGATAGGCACGCGCAGGAAGCTCTTGCGCACATCGATCACGCTGGCGCCGCACGTGGAAGCCTGGATCACGTCAATGGGAAGTTCGAGGCCGCGTCCGCGATACTTGCGAACGAAGTCTGACACGATCATCAGATAGCTGGCGACGCCTGGCCAAATACCAACTGCGTCCGTAGCTTTCTTCAGTTCCGCGAAGTTCAGCTGTCCGGATTCGACGATGGCGGAAGAGTTCACGACGTCACAAACGCGGAAGTAAAAGTGGCGATACATGCGCTGAAGTGTCGCGACGACAATGCGCTCTTCCGGAGCGGGCACGTAAAATGTTTTGCCGAGGACAGTTTTTTCTACTCGGCGGGAATTGAAGCGCTTAGCCAAGCCTTGGTGTTCGCCCATCTGCCCGAGACGTTGCACGTGGATCTCAACCGACTCAGGCAGGCCGGGCACTTCAAAGTTCCACTTCTGTGCGATGCGGTCTCCCCAGCTGCGCGGAGAAAGCTTTGCGTTCAACTTGCCCGTCATGGTGGAGATCACGCGGTCAGACGGCGCCGTGGTGTAAAGATCAAGATCGCTGCCGAGATCAGGGAAGTGGTCGAGTGACTTCATGACCGTGACCGGGCATCCGCTGGCTTCCAGCGTGGAGCAGATCTCATGCAGCATGGTCAGCGCGTTAGTGACACGCGCAGTCTCTTTTGCTATAGCTTCATTGGCCCAACGCTGCAGCTCAAAGTCTCCGGCAGCTACGGCTGCTTTGGAGAGTGGCTCGAGCGTGCGAATGATGACGTGATGCATGTCCGCCAGGCGCAGAAACTCAGAGCGGTCCGTGTCAGACATTTGCTGAAACGCAAGGACGTTCTTGGCCGCAGACTGGGGATTGAGTGACAGCTCAAGAAGTTTGTCGATGAGTTGTTTTTCGGTGAACGGCTGGGTACTGGGCGGCTGGATAGACGGGGCAGTGGCCATTTCTACTAAGGACTCCGAGGTCAGACTTGCTTTCATCAACTCTGATGTATCCAGCAGCTCTGGAGTTGGCAGCCTAAGCTTATAATCGTTGGTTCTTCAACACTTAGACGATTTTTAGGGAGCAATTCTTGGCATATAGCGACCTGCGTGAATGGGTGGCCGCGCTCGAGCGCGCCGGCGAATTGAAACGAGTGAAGGCGGAAGTCGATCCGGTGCTTGAGATCACTGAGATCACTGACCGGGTTTCGAAGGCGGGGCGGAGCGAGCCTAATAACTCAGGCGGCGTTGCCGGCATGAAACCCGGCGGCCCGGCGCTGATGTTTGAGAACGTGAAAGGGCATCCGGGCGCAAAGGTGCTTATCAACCAGTTTGGTTCGGAAGCGCGCATGAAGTTGGCGCTGGAAGTGGACAAGCTGGAAGAGATTTCCGGACGCATACATCAGCTGATGAATATGAAGTCGCCCGAAGGCTTCCTGGAAAAAGTGAAGATGCTGCCCATGCTGGCTGATATGGGCAAGTTCTTTCCGAAGACGGTGAATACGGGCCCGTGCAAAGAGGTCATCAAGAAAGAGAATGCAAGTCTGCTTGATCTTCCGGCACTGAAATGCTGGCCACAAGACGCAGGGCGGTTCATCACCCTGCCGTGCGTGATAACGCGCGACCCGAAAACAGGTAAGCGCAATGTAGGCATGTACCGGATGCAGATCTACGACGCCAAGCAGGCGGGCATGCACTGGCAGCGGCAGAAGGTTGCTGCGGAGCATTATCGTGACATGCTTCGCGCGGGGGCGGGCGGAGATGCAAAGTCGCGTTCTGCTGCGGTGGACATCATGGCGCGGTCGTCCGGCGGAAGTGTGCTGGCGGAGGGCGAGCGGCCGAAGGGGAAGTTGGAGGTTGCTGTGGTGATCGGGACTGATCCGGCGCTGACGTTTTCTGCGATTGTGCCCGCTCCGCCGGAGGTGGAAGAGTTCATCATCGCAGGATTCCTGCGGCAGAAGCCGGTCGAACTGGTGAAGTGCGAGACGGTCGACCTTGAAGTGCCTGCGAATGCGGAGATCGTTCTTGAAGGTTATGTGAATCTTGACGAGTTGCGCACCGAGGGCCCATTCGGCGACCACACTGGCTTCTACTCGCTGGCGGATGAGTATCCGGTGTTTCATCTCACTTGCATCACGCACCGAAAAGACCCGATCTACGCAACCACCATCGTGGGTAAGCCGCCCATGGAAGATGCCTACATGGGGAAAGCCGTCGAGCGCATCTTCCTGCCGCTGATGAAGCTTACGCTGCCAGAGATCGTGGACGTGAACCTGCCTGTTGAGGGCGTGTTCCATAACTTGATGATCGTCTCCATCAAGAAGAGTTATCCCGGACACGCGCGCAAAGTCATGAGCGGAATTTGGGCGCTGGGGCAGGCGATGTTCACCAAGTGCGTAGTTGTAGTGGACGAAGATGTGAACGTGCAAGACCTTGCCGATGTGACGCTGAAGGTCTTCAACCACATCGACCCTGAACGCGATATCCAATTCACTATGGGCCCGGTGGACTCGCTCGACCACGCCTCACGTCTGCCGAATTATGGGTCGAAGATGGGCATTGACGCCACGCGGAAGTGGGCCAGCGAAGGATTTACGCGTCCCTGGCCGGATGAGATTCGGATGGATGAGGAGACGAAAGCGAAAGTCGATTCCATTTGGAGGAGTTTGGGGATAGAGTAGGATTTGGCTATGACAATGAAGTATCGAGTCGTAATCGAGGCAGATGAGGACTCAGTATTTGTGGCCCAAGTGCCTTCATTGCCGGGGTGCATCACCCAAGCTAGGAGCCGTGCCGAAGCCTTGCAAAATGCACAGGAAGCCATTGAGGGTTACATAATGAGCCTGACTGCACATGGAGATCCGATTCCAAGCGCGGAATGATATGTTAGACGGTCTGTCCGAACAGAAAGGCTCGAACTTCATTCCTTCCTCGATAGGTGAATCCTTTCGCCTGCAAATGCCGTATACCTAACGCGGGGATTGAATTTCCACGGGGCACGACGAATGACAATTCTTCGCCGTTCTGGAAAAGTCCTCTGCCGTCGGTCGAAAGACTCAAGAGCCACGATTTCATTTCGAGCCCGATGATCAGGACTCGCGTCGGCTTGAGTTCTCCCAAGATTTCAATTAGGTAAGGAAAGCTGTCCCGCCACTGTTCTTGTGTCGGTCTCCGCGAAGTCGGCACCAGCCATTGCACATAATTGTAGAAGGCCACAGACTCCCAAAAGGTGGTCACTTCACAATCGTCGCCGGAGACAAGTCTTCGTAACTTCGTGAAGAACGGATTCTGTCGGCCTTCGGTTTCTTTACCCATTGCCCGTCTGATAACGTAGCCCGTATCGTCTGGCGTGCTCTGGTCCGCTGGGCCGTTCTGGTAGTGAGACTCACCCAGGAAAAGTATCCTCTGATTACACAGTCCAGTGCCATAACATTTTCCTGTCCAAGGCTGGATATTGCATTGCAGTTTCCGGATCGCCGGCATGCGCTTCTTCCTCCTCTTGCCCAGTCGCCTGTGCACCGCTGAAAACCGTGCCCTATCAAGCAAAATCAAATTTCTCTGACTACTTCAATTGCGCTCACATCTTCGCCAATTCCACCCTGCGGTTCTTAGCTTTGCCCTCATCCGTACCGTTATCCGCCACAGGCTTAGTAGCTCCAAATCCCTTCGCCACCAGCCGATTCGCCGCGATTCCATGCTGCGTGAGCCACGCCACTACCGCTTGCGCGCGCTTTTCTGATAGTGCCTGATTAGCAGTCGCTGCGCCGACGTTGTCCGTGTGGCCTTCTACGCGCAGTTTCAACGACGCATCGTTCTGTAGCAGCTTCACGATCTCATTCAGCACCGGCTCGGAACTCGGTTGGATCGTGGCTTTGCCGGTGTCGAAGTTGATGCCGTATACGGCCACGTGTCCGGATTTGTTGATCTCGTCGCCCATGGACGCCGCGTCAGCGGTGACTTCTTGCTCCATCTCTTTCGCGGTCACGATGGTCTGGTAGTAGTAGGTCTCTTTGTCTTCGATGTAGATCCACGTGTTGCCCTTGTGCGCAGTGATGGTTTCCGG
>JAICWB010000243.1 GCA_025935035.1 Terriglobales bacterium | reverse complement strand
GGAGTATTCGCCCGGATATCTTGCCGACCACTGGTGCATTAAAGGACACGTGATCCTGGTAGTGAGTGGCGAGCTGGTGAACGAACTGCAAGATGGGCGGAAGAACGTCTTGAGCGCCGGCATGTGCTACACGGTGAGCGATGGCGGCGAGGCGCACCGGTCGCGAACCGATAAGGGCGCGAAGCTTTTTATCGTTGATTGAGGATCATCTGAGTGTTTTAGCTCTTGGGCTAGAGCGAGCCAACTCTATGTAAAGAATCATCTAAGGCGAAGAGGATCGGGCAACTCCGGCCAGCAGCTCACATTCTGAGTACCTGAACGAAGTACTTTCTCCAGGGGTAACAATGTTCGGGTCCAGGGCCATCTTCAAGGGTTTTGTTGTTTCTGCCGTTTTAGTCTCTCTCCTACAGATCAGCGGATGCCGCGGAGTAGTCGGCGGTGAAGCGCAAGAGAAGGGCGCAAATCCGCCAGCGATACAGTTCAGTGCGTCTCCAGCGCAGATTCCCGCAGGCGGAACAGCGACGTTGAACTGGAGTATCACGGGAGCGGTCGCCGCATCGATCGATGGGCAGGGAAATATTCCTGCGACTGGAACGATGCAGGTCAAGCCTTCGGCGACGACGACTTATACGCTGCATGCTTCGGGCGCAGGCGGCGACTCGAGCGCAACCGCGGTGGTGACCGTGGCCGCAGCAGGAGACTTCACCTTCACCGCGACTCCCGCGCAGGTGCTTCCTGGGCAGCAGACCACGCTGGCTTGGAACGCGACGAACGAGACCAATGTCTCGATCGACAACAATGTAGGGACGTTCGCAGCATCGGGAAGCATCGTGGTGACGCCGACAATGACGACGACATACCATGCGACGGCGACGGGCGCGGCCGGCACAAAGACGGCAGAAGTCCGCGTGGTGGTGAGCAGCATTGGCATTCAGTCGTTCACGGCGACTCCGGCGACGATCGGGCCGGGTGCGACCACGACGCTGAGCTGGAATGTGACCGGTGCAACTTCGGTGTCGATCGATAATGGTGTCGGCGCAGTCGCTGCCAGCGGCACGACGACGGTGGCCCCCAATTCGACGACGACTTACACGCTCACTGCAACCGGTCCTGGTGGAACGCAGACGGCGACGGCGACCGTCACAGTGACGACGGCCGTGACTATCAACTTTAGCGCTGCGCCCAACAATATATCGCAAGGCCAAAGCGTCACGTTGAGTTGGACTACCACCAACGCAACCGGCGTGACCATCGACAACGGAGTGGGTGCGCAACCGCCGAATGGCTCTGTGAATGTGACTCCGCAAGCGACAACGACTTACACGGCCACCGCGACGGGCGCATCGGGAACAGCGCAAGGCTCGGCCGCCGTCACTGTGACTGCGGTGACGGGCAATGGGAATTTGACCGGCGTCCTGCGGTACAAGGGCGACATGCAAGGTACGGGCGCGAACTTGAACGAAACCAAGCTGACGCTGACGAATGTGAACGCAACCAGCTTCGGTCGCCTGAAGAGAATGGCTCTGGATGGAGTGATCTTTGCTGAGCCTCTGTATGTTGCGAACCTGCAGATCAATGGCGGGACACACAACGTGCTGTACGTGGCCACCGAGCATGACAAGGTGTATGCGTTCGATGCGGACACTTACACGCAGCTTTGGGTGAGAGACTTCACGAATTCGGCGGCGGGCATCAGCTATGTGGTGAACGCTAACGACGGCAAGGGCCGCACGGGTATTGGGCCGAGCGTGGGTATCACGGGAACGCCGGTCATCGATGGCACCACCAACACGATGTATGTGTCGGCAATGACGAATGAGAATGGCGTGATCAAGCATCATCTGCACGCCATCGATATCACGACAGGCGCCGAGAAGTTCGGCGGGCCGACGGAGATCAAAGGCACATGGAAGGGAACGGGCATTGGAAACGATGGCAATGGCAATATCCCGTTCGATCCTGAGCCGCAAAACCAGCGTTCTGGATTGCAACTGGTGAATGGCGTAGTGTACGTGCCGTTCGCTTCGTTCTCTGATGTGGAACCGTATCACGGGTGGTTGTTCGCGATCGACGCGCACACCATGCAGATACTCGCCTACCTCAACGTAACGCCCAGCACCGAAGGCGGCGGTATGTGGATGGGCGGCGCTGCGCCGGTGGTGGATACGGATGGCAGCATCTACGTGCAGACGGCTGACGGCGAATTCACCATGAATGCGGGCGGTGCTGACATTGGCGATAGCACGTTGCGGATCAAGCTAAACGGTAGCAGTTTGGACATTGTGGATTGGTTTACACCGTTCAACCAGGATTGCTTGAATCGCGGTGACCTGGACTACGGCGCTAGCCAATCAATACTGTTGCCTGACCAGGCGGGTCCGTTCGCGCACTTGATGGTCACAGGCAGCAAAGAGGGTCGGGTTTACTTGCTGAATCGTGACAATCTCGGCCACTTCAATGCGGGAGGAAGCAATTCGCAGATTCCGCAGGACATCTTGATCAATCCTGCGCCTTGCGGACAGACCAGCAATGACACTACGTACCGCATGTACGGCTCGGGCACATTCTGGAACAACACCGTGTATCTTGGCTCTGTATTCAGTGGCGTGCGTTCATTCGCTCTGACCAACGGGAAGCTGACGCAGACAGACATAACGAAGACGATCATGCAAGGCAACGGACAGCAGGGCCGCGGCGTTATTCCCGTGATCTCAGCCAACGGTGCGACGAACGGTATCTTGTGGTTCGTTGAATATGGACTGGATCACAACATCATTCTGCATGCATACAACGCAGCAGACCTGAGCAATGAGCTCTATAACACCAATCAAAACACTTCGCGAGACCAGTTGGGATTCGGTGGAGTGTTCGTAGTGCCGACCGTGTACAACGGCAAGGTGTATGTGATCTCAAGCAACAGTTTGAATGTTTACGGTTTGCTGCACTGAGTTTGAACTTGTTCCGCTTTGTTCCCAGATGGGATGGCCGGCTTCGGGGTCGGCCTTTTTTATTTGTGCGAAATTTGCGCGGAGGAGTTGCGTAGACGGCTCCAGTAGAAATATCCGGGGATGCCAATGAGGACGAGCAGCAATCCGCCAAGAGATTCTTTTGGGCGCGCGACGATGGTGTTCACTGTCCATATTGATGTGAGCAGGATGTAGATGGCGGGTAGAACCGGGTAGCCTGTGCAACGATAGGGGCGCGGATGATTCGGAAGTTTGCGGCGCAAAACGAACAGCGCCCCGACGGTGGCGACGTAGCTCACGATCATCATGAAGATCGCGTAGGTGAGCAGCTGGTCGTATAGACCGATCATGGCGAGGATTGCGGACCAGACTCCCTGCGCGATGAGACTGAATGCGGGCGTGCGGAACTTGGGATGGACGCGTGCCATGCGTTCAAAGAAGACGCCGTCTTGCGCCATTGCGTAGAAGATGCGCGCGGTGCAGAGGATCGCTGAAGCCATCGCGCCGAAGCATGAGACCGCGACCATGAGCGCCAGCCAGTTTCCGACGCGCGGGGAGAACATGGCGGTGGCGGCGTCTTTGACGACCGCGTCCGACTTCATGATCACGCTTAGCGGCAACGCATAGACGTAAATCACATTGATTGCGAGATAAACGATTGCGACCGTGCTCACGCCGATGATGAGTGCGCGGGGCACGGCGCGGGCTGCGTCCTGAATCTCACCCGCGGCCCATGTAACGTAGATCCATCCGTCAAAGGCGAAGAGGACGGCGATGAGTCCGACGCCGAACGCGATGACCAGGTCAGCGCCGACAGGTGGTGGCGCGAGATCGACGGATTGATGGAAGTGAGACCAGTCGCCGCGACCCAGAGCGAGCCCGAGGAGAACCAGCGCGGCGATAGCGCCGAATTTCAGCCATGTAGAAACGTTGACGAGGATAGAGCCTTTCTTCACGCCGAATACATTGAGCGCAGTGAGGACAATGATTCCACCCACAGCGACAAGTTTCTGGGGTGACAGATCGATGGTTGCTGGGCCGAGGGTGAAAGAAATCCATGGATGAGCAGCCGCAGGGTACAGCACTGCACAGAAGTATTGCGCGAAGCCAACGGCTAGTGCAGCGATGGTGCCGGTCTGCACAACGGCGAAGATCATCCAACCGTAGAGGAAGGCGGGAAGCTCGCCGTAAGCTTCGCGAAGGAAGACGTATTGTCCGCCGGCTTGGGGAAACATGCCGCCTAGTTCGGCGACGGCGAAACAGGCGAGCAGCGAGATCGCGCCGCCAGCGATCCATATAAGGATGAAGACATCGGGACGGCGCAGACTGGTGGCGATCTGTCCGGCGGTGAGAAAGATACCCGAGCCAATGACTCCGCCGACGAGAAGCATGGCGGCGTCGAGCAGCGAGAGTTCTTTCTTAAGAGATGGTTGTGCGTCTGGCGTGATTGCTGCGGGTGCGTTCATCCGATGGCCAGTTCGTCAGAAGATTCAACCGGTGTACCGCAGACACGGCAGATGACCGAGCCGCAG
>JAICWB010000211.1 GCA_025935035.1 Terriglobales bacterium | reverse complement strand
CACAATACTGGAATGCATAGCAGGCCTGATGCGGCCTGACAGCGGAAGAATCTCACTGAACGATCGAACGCTATTCGACGGCGAATCTCACATCAGCGTTCCTGTTCGCGAACGAAGGCTGGGTTACGTGTTCCAATCGCTGGCTCTATTCCCGCATATGACCGCTGCAGAAAACGTCGCTTACGGGCTAAGCCACATCAATGAACGCCTGCGCGAGAGCGAAGTGCTCGACGCTCTCGAAGCATTTGGCATTGCCACGATTGCTGAGCGAACGCCAGCGCAGATGTCTAGCGGAGAACGTCAACGAGTTGCGCTGGCGCGCTCCTTGGTGACACAACCACGCGCCTTACTGCTGGATGAGCCGATGTCAGCTCTCGACCTGGAGACCAAAGCAGCGATCCTAAATGATTTGCGCGAATATCACGCGCAACACCAGATGCCGGTGCTCTATGTCACACATGCGCTGGACGAGGTATTTGCCATCGCCGATCGCGTATTGAAGATCGCAAATGGCGCCATCATTGCAGAAGGCAAGCCGCAAGATATTTTGGCTGAAGAACGCGAATGCTTGATCACAAGGTTAATCGCGCGTTAAAAGCCCACAAAGACAGGCTCGGTGGAAAGACGGACACCGAATTTATCTTCCACGCCGATCTGTACTTCTTCCTTCAGGACCACGACCTCGGTTGCCGTAGCGCCGCCGCGATTCACGATCGCCAGGGTGTGCTTGCGCGAGATGCCTACGTTGCCGCGGGAATAGCCTTTGTGGAACCCCGACTGTTCCACGAGCCAGGCAGCAGAAACCTTCACGGTGCCGTTGGCAGCGGGATATTTAGGCGGCGGTGGCAATCCCCGTACCGCGGCAACGTTCGCAATCTCATCGTACTTTGCAGCTTCCACCAAAGGATTCTTGAAAAAAGAGCCGGCGCTGCGGCAATCATCATCCTCGGGAACGATGAGCATGGCCTTGCTCAACCGGATCTCGCGCACCGCGTCCCGCGTTTGTTGCAGCGTGGGTTGCGTATTGCCGAAGCGGTTCTTCAGGTCGGCGTAAGTGATATTTGGCGAGCCGCCGGGTGTAAGCGCGAAGGTTACGCCGAGGATGAGGTACCGCCCTTTGGTGGTAGAGTTGAATACACTCCTGCGGTAGCCGAATCCGCATTCGTCATTGGACATGTCAATGATCTGCATGGTCATCATGTCCAGCGCGCGCACGTTGGTGATCGTTTCTGAAACATCTTGCCCGTAAGCGCCAACGTTCTGCACGGGAGTGCCGCCCACCGTGCCAGGGATGCCGCTCATGGTCTCCACGCCGGCGCAGTTGCGTTTCACGCTCAGTGCTACGAAATTATCCCAATCTTCGCCGGCGCCCAATTCGAATTCGAGTTTCCCGCCTTCGCCCACGCGCTCTTCGATTCCGCGCACGTTCATCTTCAGCACGAGACCCGGCCATCCATTATCAGAGACCACTAAATTGCTTCCGCCGCCAAGGATGAACAGCGGCATGTGGTTCGAGCGCGCATACTCAACAGTGAAGAGCACATCGTCGTATCCGGTGGCATCGACGAAATATCGCGCGGGACCGCCTACCTTTAGTGTCGTAAGCGGAGCGAGAGGGACATTTTCCTGAATGTTCATTTCTGCGTGAAATAGATTAAAGCAAAACAAAGCCGGAGTCCTAGGACCCCGGCCAGGGAGTTAGAACAAAGTCTAGACGCTACGACGCGGACGGGTAGTAAGTTCGCGTACCTGCGTCAGCAGAGAGGAGCGCTGCATGGCGTCAAGCTTGGTGATGAAAGGCGCCAATTCGGCGATAAAATCGTCCGCCATAAGCGCGTCCATCTCCGCCTGGCGCGCTGGATTGTGCGTGGAAGTTTCCAACAGCTCGCAGACTGAGACTTCCAGCGCTTTGGCCAAACGCTCGAGCGACGAGAGCGTAGGCGTAGCTTTATCATTCTCGATCTTTGACACGTAAGTGCGGGGCACAGCCATGCGCAGGGCAAGCTGTCGCTGGCTGAGACCGCTGCGTTGGCGCAGGCTGCGGATGGCCAATGCGATCTGCACCGCGCCATTTCCGCCCAAAGGAGCGGGCGTGGCTTCGGCAAGGACCGGCTCAGGCTCGGGATCCGGCTCGAGCGAGAGATGGCATTTTCTGCAAAGATTGTTGTTGGTCCGGAATTGGACGAGGTGACAGTGGTCGCACCTCAATACTTCCCGTGAATCTACGGGTGCTAGAGTTGTGGCCATCAGGTGTTGGAAGAGGCCAGAGCGGGCTTCTGTCCATACATCTTTACTGCGATAGTAACTTTGCGGTACAGATGCCGCAGTTGTCAACATAAATTTCTATATTAACCGGACGATACATCCAAGAAAACCGGAGAAACAGGGGAGAAACGCGTAAATGAGCGGATTAAACCGAGAGTCAGCTTGGAGTTTACTAACTGAATACACCCAATCGGAAAGTCTTAGAAAGCACGCCCTGGCTGTGGAAGCGTGCATGCGCGCCTACGCGCGAAAGCTGGGTGAGGACGAAGAAAAGTTCGGCATCACTGGGCTTCTGCACGATTTTGATTATGAGAGATATCCCACGCCGCAGGAGCATCCGTTCGTGGGCAACAAGATCATGCGCGAAAAGGGATATCCCGAAGATGTGCTGCGCGCTATCTTGTCGCACGCTGACTACAGCGGCGTAAAGCGCGAGACACCGATGGAAAAAGCCCTCTATGCATGCGACGAACTCAGCGGTCTCATCACCGCGGCCGCTCTGGTGAAGCCGACCAAGGCTGTTGCAGATGTGGACGCGAAGTCGATCCGGAAGAAAATGAAAGATAAAGCCTTCGCCCGCAGCGTGAACCGCGATGACATCATCAACGGCGCTACCGATCTCGGCGTGGATTTGGACGAGCACATTACGTTTTGTATTGAGGCGATGAAGGGAGTGGCTAAGGAGTTGGGGTTGGATGGGGCTAGTGCAGAATCGAGTCCGAGTTAATACAAGTTGGCAACTTGCGAGGGAATTCCAGCGCATAGTTGTTGTCTCGCGGGTTGCGCAATCGGACTTTTATAGGCGAATTTTCACTATATGCCGTAGTCACAATCAGCTGATACGGGTATGAAATACGACCGGCGACGGCCATATCCAGGGTAGATATCTCTGCTTTTTCGTAAGAAGATGCCCAAAATCGCGCACCGCCGCTGTCCGAGCTTGTTTCAGTAAGAAAATCTCTTGCGGCCAGTTCTTCAACTGTCGACTGAATACTACTCTGGTCCCAAAGGAACGCATAAAGACGCACTCCTCTCGCCTGAAGCTTTTTGGTGACTGTGGAAGAGTTTTGTAATGGTCCTGTGCCGTTAGTCAGGAAGATTATATTGCCCTTAGCTTTCTTGGAATCAAACACATCGATTGACGCTTCTATCGCGACCTTAGGATCAGCTGAGTATTTCCATTCACTATTTCCTGAAACAACTGAAGCAAAAGCATTCATTGACGATTTTCTGTCAAGAGTAAAGTCTGAAATCAATTTCGGCTTATCGGAAAAGACCATGACCCCAACTTCGGTTGAGCCTGGCAGCTTGGCTAGGATGTCCTGTAGAAGTGCAAATTCGAAGTAGGCAGCACGCTTCATACTTCGCGATGTTTGTAGAACTATCAACACTGGGGATGTTTGAATGCCGGTTCTTAGTTCGAATTGGATGTCTTGCCCGTTTACAGTTAGCACGAAATCTGTCGCTTTCAAGCCCGCGACGCGATTTCCGTCCTTATCAATGGCGTTCAGCAAAACAGAACGAGAGCACTGTTTCCGCGAAACCTGGGCGAAACTTGACAGGGACATGAATCCCAGCCCCAGAGCTGACATCACCGAAATAAAAAGTATGCGAGTCATAGAAGAAGCAGAAGTAATTTCCTGGACTCAATCACCTCAGCCACTTTCGCAAAATCACCCGCCAGCACCCGGTCATGCGAAACCGTATCTGTCACGGACCGAATTGCCGCATGCGCCTGTTGTCCCAGCTTGCTGGTCTTCAGCGGTGCGAGAAAATCCAGCGCCTGCGCAACGGCAGTCGCTTCAATCGCCAGAACCATGCGCGAGTTCGCCACAACTTTCTTCAGTTTGATCGCTCCGCCCATGCCCATGGAAACGTAATCTTCTTTGTTGCCTGAGGTCGTGATGGAGTCCACGGAAGCAGGATGCGCTAACACTTTGTTTTCACTCACCAACGCCGCAGCCGTAACCTGAGGCATCATAAATCCGGAGTTGAGTCCAGCGCCCGCGGCCAGGAACGGCGGCAGGCCTTCATTCAGAAGCGGATTCACCAGGCGCTCAATGCGACGCTCAGAAATCCCCGCGAGTGCGGTCAATGAAATCGCCATGTAGTCCAGCGCGAAGGCCACCGGCTCACCGTGAAAATTTCCGCCGGAGACGATATCGCCCGCAGCTTCTTCCACAATGCTCTTCGGTTTGCCTACTTGTTTGCCTTGCGCGAAGACCAGTGGATTGTCTACCGCTGAATTCATCTCCGTCTCAAACACTTTGCGACAGAATGCCAGTGTGTCGCGCACTGCGCCATGCACTTGCGGGATGCAGCGTAGGGAATAGGCGTCCTGAACTTTGCCGCAGTCGCGATGAGATTCGCGGATAGCCGAGCCTGCCAACATTTTGCGCAAGTTAACAGCGACCAATGACTGTCCCGCATGGGGACGTGCGGAGTGGATGCGCTCGTCAAACGCAGCGTCGGTGCCCTTGAGAGCATCGACGGTCAGTGCGCCGATCACATCAGCTGAAGAGGCGAGCGTTTCAGCGGAAAGCAATGCCAGTGCACCGACCGCCAGCATGGCCTGCGTACCGTTGATGAGCGAGATAGCTTCTTTTGCTTCCAGAACGAGCGGTTTGATCTGCGCCGCCGCAAGGGCCTTTGCGCCAGACATCTTCTTGCCCCTACGCTCCGGCTTGCCCGGCTCGCGCGGCGTGTCTGACACGAACGCCTCGCCCTCACCGATCAGAACCAATGCTAGATGCGCGAGCGGTGCAAGGTCTCCGCTGGCGCCCACACTGCCTTGCGACGGGACGACAGGGTGCACCCCCCGATTCAACAT
>JAICWB010000110.1 GCA_025935035.1 Terriglobales bacterium | reverse complement strand
GTGGCGCGTTCGCATGGCTGGGACATCTCGAAGATCCCGGTGCTGGAGATGATCCCGGAAGAAGAAGAAGTGAATCCTGAGGCGCAGTACACCGTATTTCATCCGTCGGAGGTGGAACTGGCGGATACCACGGGGGCGGTGCTCAAGAAAGTGCAGGAGATAAAACCGAAGCGCCTGATCTTTGATTCGCTGGCGGAATTGCAGATGCTGGCGCGGGAGCCATTGCGCTATCGCAGGCACATCCTGGGACTGAAAAAGTTCTTTACCGGTCAAAACTGTACGGTGTTGTTGCTGGACGACCGCACGACCTCGAAGGTCGATCTGCAGATACAGAGCATCGCGCACGGCGTGATCACCATGGAAGGCATGCAACGCGATTTCGGTGTGCGACGCCGGCGGCTGGAAGTGAAGAAGCTGCGCGGCACGCAGTATCGCGAGGGCTATCACGATTATGTGATTCAGACCGGCGGTCTGGATGTATATCCGAGGCTGGTAGCCGCGGAACATAACCAGGAAGCCAGAACGCCGATCCCGATCTCCAGCGGCATCAAGGAACTGGACCGTCTAATGGGAGGCGGCATAGATGCTGGAACGAGCACTCTGCTTCTTGGTCCGGCAGGATGCGGCAAATCAACGGTCGCAACTCGCTACGTATTAGCGGCCGCAGAGCGTGGCGAAAACTCGGTCATTTATACCTTCGACGAAACGCGGGACATCATGTTGCATCGTTCGAAGGGTTTAGGAATGGACCTGACGGAGCACCTGAAGGCAGGCCGCATCGTAGTGGAGCAGGTCGATCCTGCAGAACTGGCGCCGGGAGAGTTCGTGTCAAGAGTATTTCGCCAGGTGAAAGAACGCAACGTCAAGATCGCGGTCATCGACAGCCTGAATGGATTCATGCACTCGATGCCGGCGGAGACCGTGCTCACCATGCAGATGCACGAGTTGCTCTCATTCCTGAACCAAAAAGGTGTGGCAACAGTGATGACGCTGGCGCAACATGGGCTAATGGGAAGCACCATGGGCATGAACACATTCGATCTCAGTTACTTGGCTGACTCGGTAATGCTGTTCCGTTATTTCGAGTCCCACGGTGAAGTAAAACAAGCGTTATCCGTCGTAAAGAAAAGAAGCGGGTCACACGAACGCATGATCAGGGAACTGAAGATGGAAGGCGGCAAAGTCGTGATCGGCGAAGCATTGCGTCAGTTCCAAGGAGTTTTTACAGGTGTCCCTCAGTTGGTCACCGCCAAGGAGGCCGGAAAATAAGTGGTAATACCGGGACCTGAACAGTTCATCAATAACCCGGAATATAGGGTACTGGTGGTGGCGCCTTCCGGCCGTGACGCAGAACTGACATGCAAATTGCTTGTCGATGCCGGTATCGTCTGCGTCGCCTGTTCTTCGGTGGAGTCTGCCTGTGCACAGTTATCGACACCCACTGGAGCCGTGATCATCGCGGAAGAGGCTTTGAATCCCGAACGGGTACAGCGCTTGGCGGAGATCATGGAGCGTCAGCCTTCGTGGTCTGATTTTCCACTCATCCTTTTGACGATTCCCGGTGTAGTCAGTGTGTCCAGCGTGCAGCGCAGCCAGTTGCGGCGTCCGCTGGGAAACGTGCTGTTGCTTGAAAGACCGATACGGCCGGAAACACTAATCAGTACTTTGATGAATGCGTTGCGCGCGCGCCAACGGCAGTTCCAACTACGCGATGAGATGGTGCAGAACCTGCAGGCGGAGCAGGCGTTACGCCAGTCAGAAAAACTGGCGGTCGCCGGCAGACTCGCCGCCAGTATCACTCATGAGATCAACAATCCGCTGGAAGCCGTGACTAATCTGCTCTACCTGATCGAGACATGTGAAGAACTTAATACGGCTAAAGAATACGCGCGGCTGGCTTCCGAAGAACTCAAGCGCGTGGCTGAGATCACCGCGCACACGCTCAACTTCCACCGGCAACCGATCCATCCGGTGATGATCGAGATGCCGGCTCTGATCGATTCCGTGCTGACGCTTTACCGGCAGAAGCTGAAATCCTCTGGCATTTCTGTGGAGCGCAAGTACGAACATGCCCCGCAGATACTGGGAATGTCAGGCGAGTTGCGACAGCTGTTTGCCAATCTCGTCGGAAACGCGGCGGACGCCATGAAGCAAGGTGGAGTGCTGCGCATCCGGGTGAAGAGCTCTTCCACTGCGAGCGGCGGAATGCCTGGGGTTCGGGTGACCGTGGCAGATTCCGGTTGCGGCATCGATCCGAAGAATCTGCGCAAGATCTTCGAACCGTTTTTTAGTACCAAAGGCAACATGGGGACCGGACTCGGCCTATGGGTGAGCTCATCCATCGTGCAAAAGCATGACGGCCGCATTCAGGTGAAAAGCTGCAACAAAGAAGGACGCTGCGGCACCGTTTTCTCGGTATTTCTCCCGATCAACCAGGCAAAGCCGGAATTGCTTGCTAACGCCGCGACCGAACAGATCGCGTAACGGATCTATTTCTTAGCGTCTTCGCCCAGCCACGTACTAAGAATCTCTTTCTGCATCGCATCGGGGCCCGGGATCACTTTGACTGTGAACGCGACTGTAGGGTCGGTTTCAACTTTTACTGAGATGGTCTTAAGTTCTCCGCGGCGAAAAACGGTTATAGGGATCTCGCTGCCCGCAGTTTGTGCTTTCAGCAAGTCGGCATAGTTGGTTGCGTTCACCTGCTGGCCGTTCAGCGCTACGAGAGTGTCTCCAACTTCGAGGCCTGCTTTCTCTGCGGGGGATCCAAAATGGATCGCGGTGACAGCGATCTGTCCTTCGGGCAAGACAGTCGGCGGCGCGCCCGGAAAGTTTGAAGGAATGTTGCGTCCAGTGTTGATGCCGATCCACGGATCACTCTTTGCCGGTTTCTGTTCGAGCATCAACCCTGCATATTTGAGGTAATCGTTCCACGGTATTTCTTCAGTGCCGCTGACATACTTGGCGAAGAAATCACCGAAGTCAGCATCGCTCGGAGCGGCTTCGCGGGTGATGGTCTCTACGGCATTGCGGAATCCACGCTTCTCATCAAATCCGGGCTTAGGCAGGGCATTGTTCTGGTAGAGATAATGGAAGACATCCAGCAGGTTGCGTTTGTTTTGCGTGCGATGACGAATCTCAAGATCTAACAGGTTGCCCAGCAACTCTCCCTTGTTGTAGTAGTCAATACGATTGTTGAGCGCATTGCCGCCTTGTCCCCAAGTGTCCCAACTGGAGAGTTCCACGCTCATCATCTTGCGGCCTGCATCGTTCTGTAATGTGCCGATCTGCGTGGCGAGTTCGTCGTAATACTCTTCCTGGGACCACAAGCCGCTGCGACGCAGCCCCACCGCAGCCCAGTAGCTGGTCATGCCTTCAGAAACATACAGATTCCGCGTGTTCTGTTCGTGCGAGTAGTCAAAGGGCCCTAGGATCGAAGGGCGAATGCGTTTCACATTCCAGAGATGGAAATACTCGTGCGCAACCACAAAGAGGAAACGGCGATAATTGGCGCGATTGGTATGCGTGCCATTGGCGGAGAAAGTAATGTCAGTCGAGTTGAGGTGCTCCAAACCACCTGAGCCATTTCCGGCGCGGGCACGCAAAAAGAAAACATATTTCTTGTAAGGGATGACCCCCATCATGCTGGTTAATTCAGCGACGATCTTCTGTACGTCATTCGTGATCTGGTCTTTCTTGAAATTTCCTTTGCCGATGAAGACAACGTAGTGCGGAATGCCCTTGTAATCGAACTGAGTCTGCTCCCAATTCGTTCCCGTCACGACGGATGCGTCAATGAATGTGTCGTAGTCGGGCGCTTGATAGGTGTTGGCCTCAGGACCAGATTCCATTCCGGTCTGTGTCTTCCAACCCGCCGGCGGATTCAACTTGAGCGTGATAGGGCCCGCGAGCGGATACGGAGCTTTCCCCACGACGTACATGAATGTTGAAGGACCGCGCATGTATGCGCCCTCTTCATCAAAGTCGGGAGAGTAGAGGGCGTATTTCACGGTGACTTTGTCATCTTTCCCGCGAGTGATGTGCCAGGTCTGCTTGTCAGTCTTTTCAAATCTGAGTGGTGCGCCGGTACCGTCGTTAGCGGCGAACTCTTGTACCTGTCGCCAGCCGTCAGTGATCCTGTAAGCGCCGGGCGACCACGCTGGGAACGCGACATCGACTGTGGGCGCCTTTAGACCGCTCACTTCCAGCGTCAAATGAAGCATGTGCGTTGCGGGCTGTGGATCAAAGTCGACGGTATAGCGCACCGGGGCGGTTTGCGCGAAGGAAGTCGTGGCCAACGCAAGCAGTATGCTCAGGATGAAAGCAAAACGCAGATTGGTTTTACTCACGGTGTAGTCCTCTTGGGGCGAATGGGGATCAGTCAGTCGAAGTCGATGCGAAGTCGGGCGAAATTTTAACACGCGCACTTTGTCCCGGTATAAGTCAGGCGGCCTGATAGGCCCGCGCGATCAACACCAGAGACAAAACATAGGCTGCGAACATGCCGACCAGGTAAAGCTTCGCTGCTTTGGGTGCGCCAAGAAATTCATGCCAGGCGAAGACTCCCCAAAGCGCCGCGACCATCGGAGACGCTTGCCCAATCGCGTAAGAGATGGCCACGCCCACTAAGCTCGCGGCGACAAAGTTGAAAACCGTTCCCACACCCCATATCGCGCCGCCCATGAGCCCAAGCAAATGGTAAGAAATCTTCCCGCTGCGATATCCGGCGAAGCTCACCGGCTCACCCACGATCGGGTGCTTCATCAGATATACGTTGAAGAAGAAGCAGCAGATGACTGCGCCGAGAGTGAATAGAACGGCGACTGTGTAAGGCGTGAGCGGGTTGGCGGCAGTCATTGCGCGAGTCACGAATGGGGCGAATGTTCCCATCAGCACGCCAGAGACTACGCACACCGTGACGCCTTTCCGCGAAACCGAGCCGGCACCGGTACGCATTGCGCCGTAGGCTTTGCCGATAAGGATCACTGCGAGGACGGCCATGGCCACGCCTGTGCCGAGCAGACCGGCGCTACCTTTGGGTTGCAGTATGTAGCTGAGCACCACGCCCTCGACGAGGGCGATCCCAATCGCGATGGGAAATGCAACCGCCAACCCGGCGATCTCAATGCCAGCGATGAGGAGCACATTAGCGATGTTGAAGATGAATCCGCCGATGGCGGCGTATAGCAGGTTCATTGGCGCCGCGGAATGCAGGTTGGCGAGGAAGGCTGTGTCGCCTCCTCCCGCAGAACCCATGGTAAAGGCGAGAATCACAGAGATAAGGAAGATGCCTGCGGCGTAGTCCCAATAGTAGAGTTCAAAGCGATAATCCTTAGTCAGTTTGAATGTATTGGCGAACGAACCCCAGCAGATGGTGCTGAGGATGGTCATGGCCAATGCGGCAGCGAAAGTTGATGGTACAAACATCTCTTCAGCACCTCATGCAGGATTTTTCTTCAGCAAGTCATCCACTTCCCGGCGATTCGGCATTGCCGGCGCAGTACCAGGACGCGTGACTGAGATGCCAGCCACGGCGCATCCGAAGCGTACAGCAGTCACCAGATCCATTCCCTCGGAAAGGCCTACGGCGAACCCGCCATTGAAGGCGTCGCCCGCTCCAGTTGTTTCAATCACAGGTCCGGCATTGAAAGCGGGAACGTGTTGTTTCGTTTGCGCGTTCTTGATGAATGCACCTTGTGCGCCGAGAGTGACAATAATATTTTGTGCCCCGAAAGAAAGAAGCCTATCCGCTGCAAGCTCCGCGTCGGCGATTGAAGTGACTTGTATGCCCGTCAAGCCCGCGGCTTCGCTCTCATTGGGCGTCAGGTAATCGCAGAGAGGGAACAGGCTCGGGGGCATAGGCAGCGCGGGTGCCGGATTGAGAATCGTTCGCACGCCGAGGCTCCTTGCCAGTTTCAATCCATGTTCTACGCTCTCAATATTGAGTTCGAGCTGCGACATGAACACGGATGATTCCGCGATAAGAGACCGGGCTTTATCAATATTCGCTGGCGACAGATGAAAGCAGGCGCCGGGGACGACCACGATAGAGTTCTCGCCACGAACTTCATCGACAATGATCGATGCCGCGCCGGTTGGGTGCTCGTCGGTAGAGAAAAGAAATTGCGTATCAATTTTTTCGGCCTTGTAGGTGGTGCGCGCCAGATCGCCGAATGCATCATTGCCAAGTTGGCTGATGAAACTCACACGCGCGCCGAGCCGTGCTGCAGCCACGGCCTGGTTGGATCCTTTGCCGCCGGGTCCGAGCTTGAAATCAGAACCGAGTAAAGTCTCGCCCCAGCCTGGCAACTTCTTTGCACGAAACGCGAGGTCTGCCACGAAGCTTCCCATCACTGTGATCCACTTCTTTTCCATCTCACCACCTGAGGTCATGAAATGACGCGGCAATAAAATACCATTAGGATGGTGAAGCCAAGGATGAATCTTCCACCTAAGCAGGTGACGCTCCGTCACCGCCTTGCTTTTCTCTCGCTCTGCGCTATCTGGGGAACCACTTGGCTGGCGATCCGAGTCGTAGTTCGAGAAATACCACCATTCTTTGCGGCGTCGGCAAGGTTTTTGATCGCGGCAGTGTTCCTGGCATTTCTCGCGGTCGTGCAACGAGCGACTTTGCCGCGGACTGCGCGTGAGTGGCGCGCCGTACTGGTTTTAAGTATCAGCATGATGGCGCTGCCGTATGGCCTGATATTTTGGGCGGAGCAGAGCGTGGCTTCATCCGTGACCGCGGTTTTGTATTCGGTCTCTCCGCTCGCAGTCGCGTTAATGACGCCAGCCATGACCGGCAAAGCGGTGCCTCGGTCAGCAGTATATAGCCTGTTGGTAGGGGTAGGTGGAATCGCAATTTTGTTCCAGATCGATCTGCGGGCAAATATGGGCAGCTTGCTCGGAGGCATTGGCGTGTTGATCGGCGTTCTTTCGAGCTCGTGGTCCACTATCTACGCCAAGAAAGAAACGAGCGAAGTGAATCCAGTGGTGTCCACGGCATTGCAATTGTTCGTAGGCGGAATCGTGCTGGCTGCATTGACTTTCGGTATTGAACGCGGTCAACCCATTCGGTGGACCGCGGTCTCGACCATCGCACTTCTGTTTTTAGCGATCTTCGGCTCGGCTATCGCATTCGTCCTTTACTATTGGCTGTTGCGCCATATGGACGCCTACAAAGCAATCACTATCAATCTCGTTGTTCCATTCGTTGCGATCATTGAGGGTGCGTTCATCCTTCACGAAATGATCACTCCGCTGATGATTTTGTCTGCGGTCATCGTGTTGGGGTCGGTGGGGTTCACGCTAAAAGCGCAGAGCGATGAGAGTCAGCGATTGAATCTGTCGCGACCCGCGCCAGGTGAGGCGGAATGACTATTGAATCGTCGCTGTTGTTGATCGTTCTCGGCTGCGCAGCCGGGGCTTTCGGTGCGCTGGCTGGCGTGGGTGGCGGCGTGATCATCACGCCCGTCTTAGCGCTCTATTTTCATCTTCCGATCCATCAAGCAATCGGGGTCAGTCTGGTTGCGGTGATCGCAACCTCGACCGCTACTTCCTCCGTACACGTCGAGCGGCACGTGACAGACGTGAGACTTGGCATGATCCTGGAGTTATCGACCACCATTGGCGCAGCGATTGCGGCGGTGATCGCTGCCTATGTGAACAAGAAAGCTATCGCGATCTTATTCGTCATTTTTCTTTTGTACAGCGCATCCAGCATTGTGAAGCGAGCGTGGAACTCCCGCAAAGAGAAGTTGGTGACAGAGATTCCGCCCTATGAACCGCACAATTATCCTGCGGGACTTACGGTCGCCTTATTCGCGGGCGCCATGTCAGGGCTGCTCGGAGTGGGTGGTGGCGTGATCAAAGTTCCAGCTATGTATATGTTCATGGGAGTGCCTCTGCGCGTGGCGACCGCCACCAGCAATTTCATGATCGGCGTGACAGCGGCCGCGAGCGCCTACATCTATTACGGACGCGGAGACGTTCACCTTACTGTGGCCGCGCCGTTGGTGGCTGGAGTCTTCACGGGATCGTTGGTAGGGGCCCGGGTGGCGCCCAAGATTCGCAGCATTTATGTGTTGACGCTGTTCATTGGTGTGACTGTCTGGTTGGCGGGACAAATGATATTCAAACTTTCGACGGGGGCTATGTAATGGCGGAACAAACGCCTCATCCCTCTGAACGATGGATCGCGCTGACGCTGCGGCTGGGAGCGTACGGATCATTTGCGGTCCTGATAATCGCGATGCTGTTGGCTGTTGCGGGTCAAACGCGCGCGGCGGAAGTGACTTCGCGTATAGGTGTTCTCGTTTTAATGGCAACGCCCACGCTCCGCATCATCACGGCAATCTTCATGTACGTTTCAGCTCGCGACAAGAAGATGGCGATCGTTGCGACCGGGGTGTTGGCGATCGTGATTATCTCTTCCGTCGTTGGGCTGAACCTTCACGGTTAAAAAGATACAATCAAGGTTGGACTTAAAGGGCCTTATTCATGGATAAATTCGTGATTCGCGGTGGTAATCCTCTGCTCGGCACGGTGCGCGTGAGCGGCGCCAAGAATGCGGCACTCCCGGCCATGGCCGCTGCCATCCTCACGGATGAACCGGTGATATTGGAAAACATTCCAGACGTGCGTGACATCCAGACCGAGCGCAAGTTGCTGGTTTCGCTCGGAGCAGATGTCGAACTCGGTTACGGACGCGCCAGCCATCGCACCAGCATCAACTGCAAGAACCTCAGTACGAATCCTGAAGCTGCCTACGAAGTG
>JAICWB010000241.1 GCA_025935035.1 Terriglobales bacterium | reverse complement strand
TTGTGAATGATGATGACATCGCGCTGTTTGGTGAACTCATAGCGCTCCTTGTCTGGATACTTGTACTCGCGCCAGTACGGAGTGCCCACGCCCGCAGACTCATTGTGGTAGAAGCCGTACCCGCGGCCCTCTTGTTCCATGTCTTTGATGTTGAGGTAGGCTTCGCCTCCCAGCGCCTTGATACATTTCTCGATCACATCGCGTGCCTTCTGAGTATTGGCAGAGGCGACGTCTTGGTGAGATTGCGGGGCGGGCTGGCTTGCTGCTTGTGACGCGGCTTGCGCCGAAGCTGCGAAGGCGACAACTAAAACAACGATCAGAGTTTTCATTCGATTGCACATGAGACGTAAAACCAGCTTCCCCGGGTGCTTTTATCCCACCAACACCGCGCCGCCATTCACATTAAGAATCTCGCCGCTGATGAATCCGGCGTGTTCGGTACACAAAAACAGGATGCAAGCAGCCACCTCTTCCGGCTTGCCCACGCGGCCCAGCGGAATCGTCTTAAAGATCTTCTCACGCGTGGCTGGATCTTCCAGAGCCGGTCGCGCCATGTCCGTCGCCACCCAGCCTGGCGCGACACAGTTCACGTGAATCCCTTCTGGAGCTAACTCCGTCGAGAGCCCTTTCACCATGCTAATGACTGCGCCTTTACTGGCGGCGTAATCGGCGTGGAAGGCTTCGCCGCGTTGTCCTGCGGTGGAGCTGATAATGACCACGTGTCCTGACTTTTGTTTCTTCATCTCTGCAACACTGTGTTTTATCAGACCGAAAACACTGTCAAGATTGATTGCCATCGTCTTTGACCACTGGCTATCTGCCATCTGGTCGATTGGCGCATCGTTCGGCGGCCAGATGCCGTGGTTCGCTACTAAGACATCCACTCTTCCAAACCGGGAAACGGCGTCATCAACCAGTTTGCGTGCAGCATCAACTGAAGAAAGGTCAGCCTGGATAGCAGCGCAATTTCCTTCGCCCATCTCGCGCACGAGCTTTTCCGCAACTTCCGCATTTTTCTCATAGCTGAATGCCACCTTGGCCCCGGCGCGCACAAACAGCCGTACCGTTGCTGCACCGATCCCTCGCGAACCACCGCTGACCAAGGCTACTTTGCCGCTCACATCGAGCGAAACCCCGTACTTAGACATGACAAGAAGGTAAGCGACCGAAGCCAGTGCGCGCAACCTAGCCACCACGCGCCACGCCCATTAAAAACTTCTCATCTCCGAAGCGAAACTAAAGTTCCGCTCCGCCCAGCCGATTCAACCTATGTCGGGCTCACTTCGAAACACGCCCGCAGGAGTTCTGTATGGCAACCGCAGCTTTACCTATGACCAAGTCCGCACGCGAACTGGTCGCAAACAACCTCGAGGTCCGCGTCTGGGGTATGGACACCAACGGCAAACCCTTCATACAGACCGTGACTGCCGGTCAGTTCACTGACAAGACCGCGGTCCTCACAGGAGTGTTGCCCGTGAACATAGGCGAAGTCATCGGCCTTCGCCATCGCGATGACAAGGCGCGCTTCAGTGTGAGTTGGGTGAGTGACGAAGACACACAGCAGACGCGCAGCATCGGCGTGGACTGCCTCGAAGACAGAAACTTTTTCGCCATGCGTCGTCCTATTCCTATTCAACCGGTGAGCACCGCCGCCATGTACGCCAAAGCGAACGGTACGGCCAAAGTCGGCGTACATGGATTGCCGCAGATGCCCAATCGCCGCGAGACTGATCGCTTCACCTGCCGTGTGGCCGCCGACATAGCCACCCTGACCGGCACCGCCCAGGCTTACGGTTGGGTCAGCGACATCAGCAAAAAAGGCTGTTACCTGCAGATGATCTCGCCCTTCGCCGTGGGCACTGAGGTCGTCATCAGCATGTACGCGCCGAATCTATCGAAGGAAACCCCGCTCTCGGTCCGTGCATTCGTCCGCACTTGTCATCCTATGGTCGGCATGGGCGTGGAATTTTTTGAGGTCAGCGCCGAAGATAAGCGCCGCATCCAGCTTGTGTTGGAACACATAGGTCCAAAGCAAGTCGGCGAGCAAGACTCCGCCGCATGGACCCCGGCGCCGACACCGATCGCGCCGCCCGCTTCAAGTCCACCTACGACGTTGCCGGCGACATTCAACATGCAGCCAGAAATAACCGTGCAGGACGCACAGCCTGCGATCTTCAGCATCACGCCGCCGCAGCAAACGCAGAAGCCGGATGTGCGCGCGTTCGCGCTGCGCATCTGCATGGACATCCAGAAGCTCGAGTCTGAAACCCTCACGACTGCTTATGACGCGAGTCTGAAAGAAGAATTGCGCCAGGCGGCCGTACACATGCGCACGGCGTGGCACCTCTACGGAGCTGAAGCGAAGTAGCAGATTGGCACAGTGGCAGCTTTTGTATATCCTTGTTGGCGATCTCATGCCGGATGCTCACGCGTCCGGCAATTCGCCGCAAGGAAGACGAACGAATGACCACTGCCGCTGCCGCCACTCACACCGCTTTTTGGAACGAACTTCAGCAACGCATCGCAAAATATGACCTGCTCTGCCATCCGTTTTACAAAGCCTGGAGCGCGGGCGAGCTTACGCGAGAAGACCTTCGTGAATATTCCGCCGACTACTATCACCACGTCTCGGCCTTCCCAACCTATTTGAGTGCGCTGCACTCGCGTTTGCAACATGGCGAGCTGCGCCGCGAAGTCCTACGCAATCTCTGTGACGAAGAGATCGAAGGCGTATCTCACGCGGACTTGTGGCTTAACTTCAGCGAAGGCTTTGACGCCACTCGCGACGAAATTCGGGCCAGCGAGCCGGTCGAGGAAGTGAAAGCCCTCATCGCGAAGTTTCGCGAGGTCGCCCGCGAGGGATCTACTGCTGAAGCACTTGCTGCTTTCTATGCTTACGAATCGCAAGTACCGCGCGTAGCCAAAGAAAAAGCCAACGGCCTCAAGACCATGTATGGTGCCGACGCGAAAACCTGCGGCTACTTCAAGTTGCATCAGACCGCCGACATCCACCACTCGAACGTCTGGCGCGAACAGATTGATGCTCTGATCGCGGCGGACCCCGAGGAAGCAAACAAAGCATTGGCATCGGCCGAAGCCGCGGCACAGTCCCTCTGGAACGCGCTGGACGGTATCGAGCGGAAGCGTCTCGCACGCAAGCTCCGGTAAAAATAGCCACAGTCTCAGAATCCCTCCGCCTTACGGAGGGATTTTTCTTTCTCGCGTGCCAGTCGCTGCTAGAATCCAGCGCTATGAGATCCGCTGTCCTTCTACTGGTCTTTTTATCCGCGCTCGCCTCAGGCGAAACCAAGCATCGAACTTCCGCCAAAGACTCATCTTCCGCCGAAGCCCGCACCGCGAAGCGCATGGAAGCGCTACGAAACCAGCCACCCGCGTTGCGCGCATTTCTCGTCGACCTGCCGAAAGGCGGCGACCTGCATAACCACTTGAGCGGCAGCATCTACGCAGAGAACTACATTCTCTGGGCGGCAGAGATGAAGCTTTGCGTCAACAACGCAACACTCACTTACGTCGCCTGCAAGGATGAATCTGCACTCAAAGCGGAGCAGCGCACCATGCGTCCGGCGTCAGACGCGCTGACCGACACGACCCTTTATCGCGAACTGATCGATGCATTTTCGATGCGCAATCATTCAGCTGCGCGCAAGCCCGGTGAGTACCAGTTCTTTGACGCGTTCAATAAATTCGGGCTGGCCACCAACGGCAACACCGGCGCCATGCTGGCTGAGGTCGCACACCGCGCGGCGCTGCAAAATGAGCATTACGTCGAGACGATGTTCGGCATGGACGGCGGCATCCCTTGGCAGCTGGCCAATCAGATCCCATGGATCGGCGACTCGCCCGAAGATCTGGTGAAATACCGCCAGGCTCTGCTCGCCGCCGGCCTCCTCCGCGCTAACGATGCCGGACGCCAGATGCTCGACCAGGCCGAAGCCGACATGCGTACCCGCCTGAAATGCGGCACCGCGCAGGCAGACCCCGGATGCAGCGTGCAGATCCGCTACATCTTTCAAGTGCTGCGCGCCTTCCCGCGCAACATGGTCTATGCGCAGATCGCCGCGGGGTTCGAGATGTGCAAAGTGGACAAGCGCGTGGTTGCGCTAAATCTTGTCCAGCCGGAAGACTGGCTCATTCCGATGCATGACTATGACCTGCACATGCTGATGATCGAAGTGCTGCACAACATCTCGCCCAACGTGAATATCACGTTGCACGCGGGTGAACTCACCTTCGGACAAGTCCCGTCAGAAGACCTAGGCCACCACATCAAGAAAGCCATTGAAGTCGGGCATGCGCAGCGCATCGGCCACGGAACCGACGTCATGTATTCGCCAGATCCGGACGCGATGCTCAAAGAGATGGCACAGAAGCACGTTGCTGTGGAGATCAGTTTCAGCTCCAGTGACGGCATTCTAGGTCTGCGCGGCGCGACGCATCCCTTCCGCCAGTATCTGAAGGCCGGGGTGCCTGTCGCGATTGCAACCGATGATGAAGGCGTCGCCCGCTCC
>JAICWB010000117.1 GCA_025935035.1 Terriglobales bacterium | reverse complement strand
GAGTGGACGTCTCGCGCTCGGCTCTGGAACAGGCCGAACGGAACGCAGCGGCGAATTCTGGGCAGCTCAAGTGTGGGGATATCGAATGGATCGAGGCTGACGCCTTCGAGTTACTGAAGGACTACTCGAGCCAAGGCCGGCAGTACGACACCGTCGTGCTCGACCCGCCTGCATTCGCCAAGACCAAGCGCGCGGTTGAGAAAGCGCTCACTGGTTATAAGGAGATCAATTTGAGAGCTCTCAAAATGTTGCGCGCCGGTGGCATTTTGATAACGAACTCGTGTTCTCATCATGTGTCCCCTGCGGATTTCGCGGACGCGCTGGCCGCAGCTGCTTCCAACGCGGGACGCCGAATCCGCCTGCTTGAAAGAAGATCCCAAGCGAAGGACCATCCCATCGTCGCTACTATTCCTGAGACCGAGTACCTTAAGTGCTTTATTTGTTTCGTCGAGTAACTACATTGTTAGGGCACGATCACGGAAGCATTACTGGTACCGAACAGTCCCGTGTTCGTATCTCGCACGCCCAGACGCATCAGATACTCGCCTTTCGCGAGGTTAAGTGACTGATCGCACGGGAATCCTTGCTGGACGATACCAGAGATGGCTTCCTGTTTTACGCCGGCTCGCATGAAGTCTGTCTGGAAGGTCACCGGCTTACCCTTGGCTGTATATATCCAGGCTGCGCATTCGATCTCGGCATGGCTCAAGCCATCTGATTGCAGGTCAAATGCGATATTGTGAGCATCGACGTTGTATCGAATGACGACTTGGTTCTTCTCCGGTGCAACATTCACTAGAAAGGTTAGCGCTGTCGAGAGTGGAACGTTAGCGTCCAATGCATGGCGAAAGTCAGCTTCCTTAGCCTTGGCATCAGTCTTTTGATAAATCGTTGCATCCGTCGCGTAGTATCCCATGCGGTTGCGCAGCTTTACGCCGGGGCGATCCACCTTCACTGAGATCTTGCGGAACTTCCCGTTCCAATTCTTATTGTCTGGCGAATAGGTAAGCAGGTAGTACGTTGAACCGTCAATCACGCTGCTCGCGATGGCGGTGTCAAAATCGTTACGGTTGTAGTATGCCTTACCTCCGGTGCGATCGGCCAAGTCTCTGCTGCTGTCTTGAGAAAGGATGATGCCGTTCTCTGAATTCCGTAGGTTGTCCACAATTGCGGGTCCAGATGCACCTCTCCGGCCCAAGGAATCAAAACCATTGGCTGCCGCATTGCTGCTGCCCACAAGGCCGCGTATGTCGACTGGGTAGATGGCTATGTCAGCATCGATCAATGCATTAGCTGCTTTGGCAATCTCTTCGGCGCGGTTACGTGTCACACTGAAAGCGTTAGCTCCCAAAGCAATATCTGGATTCACTGCGATGGGAAACCCGGCTGAAAGCCAGATCAGGTTCTTGCGCCCAAGAAAACCCGAAAGACGTCGCGCCAATGCCTTGAACGAGTCCATCGTGTATTGCGCCCGCATATCATCTTGCAGGTTGATCATCTCCTGCTCGAACATCATGAGATCCACCTGAACTTGCGTGTTGCTTCCGGGCCCGCCTCCCATGTCCCCCGATTGGCCTAAGGCCGGCGACGCCCCGACGTTCATCTTTCCTGACAATTGATCGAAATAACCGGCTGGCAACTGATCGTCGGAGACACCCTTATTCAACGCAGTAGGGTTGGCATTGAGAGATTCAATGGCGCGTTGCAAGATTTGTGGGTCGGCAGTAAAGTCTTGAATCAGCTTCAGTTTGTTCCCTAGCACATAGACAGCAATGGGTTCGCCCACAGGCATTTTCTGGATGAACTTGATCATCTGCTTTCGCGCGTTGATCTGGTCAGCGACGTTCGTGTTCAACGAGTCCAGTAACACGATGTTGAGAGTGCTGCGCTGCGGAAAATAAGGTCTGTTAGTGAAAGTGTTGGGTGGCAGTACGCGCGGGTCTGCGGCCAAAGCCTTTTCGGGTCGCTGAAGAGTGACCGAGGTAAGTTTTTGTGGTTTGCCATCTTCCAGCAGCGTGAAGTCTTCCGGCTTAAGGTCCGTGACGGCATGATAATGACCGTCATCCGCCACTACGTCCACTTGCACCAGTCTGCTGGTGGCCTTCAATACAGTCGTCGGCGTGTTGTCAGCCGGCTGCTGCATCGCAATGGCTACGGCAGAGAACAGAGGGATGAACATCAGTGAGGATATTAGGGTTTGTAGGAAAGTCTTCACATTGACTCCTGGGATTGGCGCTGAATCGTATCAGCTTCTAGCCATCATTTGAACCATGGAATTCTTGTGTCAAAAGCTGCACTTGCCTTCTTGATTCTCCCAAATAGTCGCAGACAACCAGATAGTCATTGGCTAAGTTATTTAAATCAATATGTTTATTGATATTGACAATGATACACTCATATTTTATGATTCTTGTGCGCTTATATTGCATCTAAACCAATGTAAGCAATACACAACTTCCCTTTTCGGAGGAATAAAGTATGAGAATCACCCGTTGGACCCCATACAACGACTTTCAAACCCTGCAATCGAGCCTCAACCGTGTTTTTCAAGACTTCAACCGCGGAGGCGACGAGCTGACCACTGGAGGCACATTCGTCCCGCCGGTCGATATCTACGAGAACGAGCAAGACATTTCACTGAAGATGGAAGTGCCGGGCGTCTCGCAGGATGATTTGAAGATCAATTTGGAGAACAATACCCTCAGCATCAGCGGCGAGCGTAAGTTCGAAAAGAACGAGAAGGAAGAGAACTTCCATCGCATTGAGCGCCGCTATGGTTCCTTCACGCGCAGCTTCACTCTTCCTAACACTGTTGACAGTGAGAAGGTGAATGCTACCTACGAGAACGGCATCCTGAGCATTCACTTGGCGAAGAAGGCCGAAGCCAAGCCGAAGCAGATCAAAGTGAACGTGGGCTCGGCCAAGCCGGAGATCAAGGGCGCAAGCACTGCTGCCTAAGAAGCCGCAACATAGACACACACGGGAGGCGGCCAGGGGCTGTTCTCCCGTTTTCATTTTTACATCCAAATATTAAGAAGGTGCAAACACATGGCAATTCGCTGGGACAAGCTAACCGTAAAAGCGCAAGAGGCGATTCAAGCCGCGGGCGAACTCGCGTCTAACAACGGCAATCCTGAGATCCTGCCGCTGCATTTATTAGCCGCATTGGCAGCAGACCAGGAAGGTGTCGTTGCGCCTGTTCTGGCGAAACTCGGAACCAGTACTGAATTGCTGCGTAACGTGGTACTTGCGGAGATCGACCGCTTGCCGAAGCAAAGCGGAGCATCGGTCCAACCGGCTCTCTCGAAGGTATTGGCCAAGCTTATAGACCAGTCCTTCAAAGAAGCTGACCAGTTCAAAGACGAGTACGTCTCCACCGAGCACTTACTCTTGGCCATGACCCAAGAGAAAAATGATGCCGCGCAGGAGCTGCTGGCGAAACATGGTGCGACTCACGCTGCGGTATTGAAAGCGCTGACGGGAGTGCGTGGCTCACAACGGGTCACAGACCAGAATCCGGAAGCGAAATATCAGGCGTTACAGCGATATGCCAAAGACCTGACCGAGCTTGCGCGAAAAGGGAAGCTTGACCCGGTCATCGGACGTAACGAAGAGATCCGCCGCGTGATCCAGGTCTTATCTCGGCGTACGAAGAATAATCCTGTGCTTATAGGCGAACCGGGCGTAGGCAAGACGGCCATTGTCGAAGGCCTTGCGCAACGCATCATTTCCGGCGACGTGCCTGAGGTTCTAAAGAACAAACGACTGATCTCGCTCGACTTGGGCGCGATGCTTGCTGGCGCAAAATTCCGCGGAGAATTTGAAGACCGGCTGAAAGCTGTGCTGAAAGAGATTGAAGATTCTGCCGGCGAGATCATTCTCTTCATTGACGAACTGCACACGTTAGTCGGCGCAGGTGCGTCCGAAGGCGCCATCGACGCGTCCAACATGCTCAAACCGGCATTGGCACGCGGGGAACTGCGTGCCATTGGCGCGACTACGCTCAACGAGTACCGCAAGTACATTGAAAAGGACGCGGCTCTGGAGCGCCGTTTCCAGATCGTGATGGTAGGCGAGCCGAACGTCGAAGACACTATTGCTATTCTGCGTGGCCTTAAAGAGAAGTACGAGGTGCATCACGGCGTCCGCATCAAGGATGCCGCCATTGTTGCAGCCGCGACACTCTCTGATCGCTACATCTCTGACCGGTTTTTGCCCGACAAGGCTATCGATCTGGTAGACGAAGCCGCTGCCTCGCTGCGCATCCAGATCGATTCCATGCCCACAGAGATAGACCAACTTGAACGTCGCGCTACTCAGCTAGAAATTGAGAAGCAGGCGCTAATAAAGGAATCTGATACGAATTCGAAGGAGCGGCTCGCCGTCGTCGAGAGGGAACTAGGGGGTTTGAAGGAGGAATCCAGCGGGCTGAAGTTGCGCTGGAACAAAGAAAAGGAGAGCATCGCACGGCTTCGGGGCCTGAAAGAGAAAATCGAGCAGCTGAAGCTGGAAGAGCAGTCGGCAGAGCGTAAAGGCGATCTGCAGCGCGTGGCTGAGATTCGCTACGGTCTGCTACGCCAGGCGGAAGAGGAATTGAATTCCGTGGCCTCTGCGACGGATGGTCAAACCGCGCGTCTTTTGAAAGAGGAGGTTGACGAAGAAGACATCGCGCGAATCGTCTCCAAGTGGACCGGAGTTCCTGTCTCGAAGATGTTGGAAGGCGAAGTGCGCAAGCTGATTGAGATGGAAGACCGCCTGCGTCAGCGCGTTATCGGTCAGGATGCCGCTCTCGAGCATGTAGCCAACGCCATTCGGCGCTCGCGTGCCGGCCTGAGTGATCCGCACAAACCCATCGGCTCGTTCATTTTCCTGGGTCCGACAGGTGTCGGCAAGACCGAACTCGCTCGCGCTTTGGCTGAGTTCCTCTTCGATGACGAGCACGCCATGGTGCGCATTGATATGTCTGAATACATGGAGAAGCACGCAGTCGCACGCCTCATCGGCGCGCCTCCGGGCTATGTTGGCTATGACGAAGGTGGCCAACTTACCGAAGCAGTGCGTCGCCGCCCCTATTCCGTGATCTTATTTGACGAGATCGAGAAAGCTCACGCCGATGTATTCAACGTGATGTTGCAGATCCTTGATGACGGCCGCTTGACCGATTCAAAAGGCCGAACAGTGGACTTCAAGAACACGGTCATCATCATGACCTCGAACCTCGGTTCGCAATTCCTGAATACGGATGCTTTGCGTTCGACGGAGGACTATGCCGCGGCACGTGAACAGGTGATGACGGTGGTGCAATCACACCTCAAGCCCGAGTTCCTCAATCGCATTGATGACATCATCATTTTCAATCCTCTGGGCGAAGCGGAGCTTACGCGCATCGTTGACCTTCGCCTGGAAGATCTGCGGCGTCTGTTGGCGGAGCGCAAGATCTCGATCGAGTTGTCCGATACTGCGAAAGAACTGCTTTTCATGGTCGGATACGATCGCGCCTACGGTGCGCGACCACTGAAGCGTGCCATCCAGCGCCTGATCCAAGACCCGCTGGCGATGCGGCTTCTCGATGGCGAAGTCCAAGCGGGCGACCATGTCGAGATTGACGGTGACTTGGGCGACCAGAAGATGCGCTTCAAGGTCGAACGCTCAAGCAAGAAAGGCGCCGAGCGTGAAACGATGGACCCCGTCACAAAGAAAAGCGGGAAGAAGTAACCAGTTCTTCCCGCGGTACTGCAAAGAGATCAGGTGTTCTAAAAGGGAATCAGTTTTTTGAATCCCTTTTTCTTTTTTGGCTTGCTGGTGGAATCAGTCTTCTTGTCGCCCGCCGCCTTGTCGGAGCCGGTTGTAGAGCTGGCCGAACCCGAGTCCGTCTTGGCATCGTTGACTTGAGTCGGCGGCGGAGCCGGAGCTGAACCGTCATTCGAGGTTCCGGTGGTACCGGACGGAGTCGCCGGCTGTTGCGTCGCCGTGTCTCCCGCATCCGACCGCGGCACGGGCTCATTCGCTTTCGGGGCGCTGCCCTTCACCGTCTCAGCAGTAGCACTGTTTGAGGTGCTCGCTTCCTTCGCCATCTCTACAACATTTTTCACAACGTCAGTCGCGTTAGTCTGTTTCGGATCTTCCATGGTCGGCTCGCCGATCTTAGCGGCATGCGCCACGTCCGGCCCTTTGTGGAAATTCCCCATGATCCGGTCGAAACGCGTCGTGTCGCCGCGGCTTTCTTCCTCGGCCTTATTTTGCGCAATGGCCTCCGGCGTGGGTTCCGGCACCGGACGATTCATCGCCTTCAACTTTGCAATCGCATCATCTTTGCGTCCCATTACGGGATATCGCGTGATGATCTTGTCGTAAGCACTCGCTGCCTGGTCCTCGATCTTGCGGATCATACTGGCTTTGATGGCTTCAGCGCCCGGGGACTGCCGGATCTTATCGGCCTGCATCTGGTAAGTCTCGCCCAGCATGAAAAGCGCTTCATCTGCCTGGCTGTATAGCGGATATGCATCCACCAGCGACTTCAATCGCGCGATAGCCGCGGCATAAGACTCGCGCAGGTAATAAAAACGCCCCACGCGGAATTCTCGCTCCGCCAGAACTTCCTGGACTTCTCGCAGACGTTCTTTGGCCTCAGGTATCAGTTTGCTATCAGGATATTGCTGGATCAGCTGCCTGTACTCATCTTCTGCGCGCTTGGCTTGCGTGAAATCCCGGTCCGGCTTCTCCATCTCTTTGTAATGGATGCCTGCCACTTTCAACTGCGCCTCAGCTGCCTCTGGCATGTTGGGGAAGAAGGTTTGGAAATCTTTATACTCGACTTCGGCCTGCTGCATCGCCGCAGAGCCGCCCTCGGCATACCAGGAATCGCCTACCGCCAGTTTGGCGCGCGCAATGAATTCAGAATCAGGATAAGTATTGATCAGCGTTTGCAGCGTAATGCGCGCCTGATCGAACTTGTTCTGATGAATGAACTGCATGGCGCGATCGAACAGCACCTTGTCCGGCTGCTTCGAATCAATGTTCGCGATCGGATTCGGCGCCTTGTTGTTATGGCAGCCGGCCATCACAAACAGGGCCGCCGCCATAACGATCAACGTGCTTATTTTGCGAAAATTGCTTTCTTGAAACATGAATACCCCGTATTAAACCCTTACTAGATTTGCTTCGCGTCCCGCTTTGAGCAGGCGTTCCGTGTTCAGCTTGGCGTCACCTGAGCCAAAGACGGCGTTGCCACAGACCAATACCTCAGCCCCGGCACGCACCACATCTGCAACCGTTTCCATGCTTACGCCGCCATCCACTTCGATCCTGAATTGCGTCCGAATCGTAGCTTTGATGGCCGCTAATTTCTTGATCTTTTCCAAACAAGCTGGAATGAATTTCTGACCGCCGAAACCCGGATTGACTGACATCACCAACACGTAATCCACAATGTCCAGCACCTCGGTCAGCGTGCCGATGGGAGTCGCCGGATTGATGACCACTCCCGCTTTCAGCCCCAGGCTCTTGATCAGGTGCAGGGTTCGGTTCAAGTGAATACATGCTTCTTGATGAACGCTGATCCAGTCCGCTCCTGCATCAGCAAATGCAGGAATAAATTTGTCCGGGTCCTCGATCATGAGATGGCAGTCCAGCGGAACGTCCACCGCCTTGCGCAAAGACGCTACCACCGGAGGCCCGATCGTGATGTTCGGCACAAAATGGCCGTCCATTACATCCACATGGAGCAGGGTGGCGCCGCCCTCAATGGCCTGTTTGGCGTGGGCCGCCAGCCGGGAAAAATCCGCTGACAGGATGGAAGGCGCGATCTGTATCTCTTGACTAGCCAATAAAATTCCGCTTTTTACCCGTGGGATTACCTCGATTCTAGCATGCTCAACCCCCTGTATTTTGGCCTTAAAAGGCGTTGTTCCAGGGCCGCCAACCCGCGCCTTAACCCAGCCATCTGAGTTACAAAACTGCACTATCTCAGTGTTTTCCGTAAGGCCGGATTCTGCCTTGCGAACACAGTGCGTAGTACTTAGGGAGAGGGCCAATGAAAAAGCATTTTCTAACCAAGTTCGTAGCTACGCCGATCCTTGCCGCCGGCCTGTTGTTGCCCATGGGCGCATGGGCGCAGACAACCACACAAACCGCTGCGTCACCGACTGTTGTGCCACGTAATCATGTCGTACACCACGCCACGGTCAAGCGGCGTTCTAAGAAGAAGTCTGCAATGATCGTCGGGGGCAGCGGTTTGGCGGGGGCGGGTGTTGGCGCGCTGGTGGGCGGGAAGAAAGGCGCTCTGATCGGCGGCTTGGCAGGCGCGGGCGGCGGATACG
>JAICWB010000141.1 GCA_025935035.1 Terriglobales bacterium | reverse complement strand
GCAGAGGTTCAGCGCTCGCGCTTTCGCGTTGGCGGATTTTCCGGCGTCATCGCGCGATTTGTAGATGTCAACCAGCGCGGCCTGTCGCCACGCGGCTTCGTAGAGCGCCTCACCATTCTTCGGGGAGTTAGGATGCTCTTTCACATATTTCTCGTACATCCCGCTCTCATCTTCCGGACACTTGGGCAGTCCTTCCCACTCGCCGCAAAGTTTTTTATCGAGCAGGTCGAACGCAGCCATGTCTGACCATTTGCTATTGGGGAATTTCTTCTCGACCTGCTTCAAGTAGTGATCGTCAATATCAGGATGAAGGTAGGCCTCGCGCGCTTTAGATGACTTGCGCATGCCGGCGTCGGCGCGGTCGAGCTGCCAGCGGATATCAGCCGAGCGCCACATCGCCTCGCCCGCGAGCGGCGAGTTAGGGAAGTATTCCGCAGTCTCGCCGTAGAGGCGCATCGCGTCTTCCGCGGCGCCCCGGCGTCCGTGGGCTTTCTGTGCTTCGGCTTCGGAATCTGCGCCTTCACCGAAGAGCACTTTGTCACCATTGGGAGTGGAAGAGCGGACCACACCTTTATCCAGCATCCATCCGGTGATGGAGAGTCCGGGATTGCCTTCGTCCATCAAGCCTCCGACGACAGGATCTTTGACCTGCGCCAGAACCTTGATGTATTCGTGACTGCGTTCCATGACCGCGACTTCTCGTCCGCGTCCGACGGTGGCCAGGCGTTGCGAGTGTGAATCGGGAGAGACGTAGAGCTGCGCTTCGCGCACCATGATGCCGCGCTCTGGTGTTTGGGCGAGAGCGGCGGCCGAACAGAGTAGAAGAGCAACGAGGATAGTTCCCACCCTATCGCGCGAGAACAAAAACTGCCCGATAAGGGTGGGGCACGAATCTTTATTCGGGACTTCGCGAATTTCTTTCATCCCAAAATCTCCCGCAGCATCTCTGGTGCTATGTTTCCGCCGCTGATCACAGCGACTGTCTTCTTGGCTTTGGGAAGTTCGTCGCGATGGAAGAAGAATGCCGCTGCGGTGGTAGCGCCGCTGGGTTCGGCAATGATGCGGCACTCCAGCGCTAACTTCTTTACTGCTGCACGGATCTCGTCTTCCGTTACGGTGATGATGTCATCCACGTACTTGGTGATGTATTGAAAGGGAATGTCGCCCACCGGCGTGGTGCGCATGCCATCGGCGATGGTCTTAGTCACCGCTTCCGGGTCCCACTTCACCAGCTTTTTTTGGTGCAGGCTGTCTCGCGCGTCGGCGGCGAGCTCTGGCTCTACGCCGTAAATCTTCACTTTTTTCTTTTTTGCTTTGATGGCTGTCGAGATGCCGCTTAGCAGACCGCCGCCGCTCACCTGAACGAGAACGAGATCGACATCTTTCAGGTCTTCAAGGATCTCAAGGCCGATGGTGCCTTGTCCGGCGATGATCTTTTCGTCGTTGTAGGGAGGGACGGGGACATAGCCGTGTTCGTTGGCGAGTTTTTCCGCCATCTCGACACGCTCATAACTCTTCGGCCCGACGACGACGATCTCCGCACCGAGCGCTTTTGTCGCGTCAAACTTGATCTGCGGCGCGGAGTTGGGAAGAACAATAGTGGCTTTGCACCCTTTGGCGCGCGCGGCATAAGCAACGCCCTGCGCGTGGTTGCCGCTGGAATGCGCGATCACGCCGCGCTTCAATTCCTTCTTCGATAGCTGCGCAATCTTGTTGTAGGCGCCGCGCAGCTTGAAGCTGCCGATGGGCTGCATGCTCTCAAGCTTCAAGTACAGCTTGTCTTTTTCCGTAGTGCCGGCCACGGCGACCAGCGGCGTGCGTGCGGCTACACCCTTGATGCGTTTTTGAGCGGCGACGAAGTCTTTGAGTTTGAGGATGGGTTACTCCGTTTCAGCCGACGGCCATCGGCCATCAGCCGTCAGCATTCAGTCAAGAAATTGTAATGCAAAGCGCGGTTTCGCACGATGGACACGAAGGTTGCACGAAGGCGCATGTGCGGACAGATTGCAGAGCGCCGGTGAGGGCAAGATGCCCTCACGACAGCCGGCGGTACGAAAGGCGCTCTCAGATGACATGAATAAATTCATTGGGGAATGCGAATGAAGGTGAACACTGATTTGCGATTGCCGGCGGACCAATACTTCACCGAGACGCCGAAGAAGGATTTGATCGTGTTGCACCATACTGTCGGCGGCTCGGCGAAATCGACTTTTGATTACTGGCGGACGGATGTGGAGCGTATTGGCACGGCTTACATTATTGAGCGCGATGGGACTATTTACGAGGTTTTTCCGCCGGAGTGTTGGGCCTATCACCTGGGATTGAAGATCGGGCCGATGGGAGTGGTGGATAAGCGCTCGATCGGGATCGAGATCGCTTCGGAAGGTCCGCTGATGGAGCGCGATGGAAAATTTTATGCTTTCGGGCGAGTGGCGGAGCAGACGTTGTACAGCGGAGAAGTGTTTGATGCCGGGGCCGCGGGATTCCGTGGTTACAGGTACTTTGCGGCATACACGCCGCAGGTTATGGCGGCTGTTTGCGAGCTGGTGGATTCGCTCCTGACGCAATTCAATATTTCGCGGCAGACGCCGGCTTCGCATACCGAGTTTGATCTGAATGGGCTGCGGAATTATTCGAACGTGGTCACGCATTGCCAGTTGCGGGCGGACAAGAGTGATTGCCATCCGGGGATGGATTGGGGGCGGTCGGTAAGAGAATGTGCGTTGAGGGTGACGGAGTAAAGCGTTGTTTCACACGAAGGAACACTAAGGTTGCACGAAGGCGCTTGTGCAGGCTGCTTGGCACGGTGCGAGCACAGCCGAGGACGGCTGTGCCACATGGGTCGTGGCTCTTGCTTGCTGGCTAATTGCAGAGTAGGAGGGTTCCCTCGCTGCGCTTGGGATGTGTCATCTTAAAGCGCGATCAGTTCTGAAGTAGCGAAAAGATCCGTGCCATGAAGTGGACAAGGCGGAGTTTGTCTGCGAGCGAGGGCGCGCCGCCTACTTCTACGTGGGTGATGGCCGGGCTGATGAGTAACGCGCGCAGGTGTTGGGGCGGGATCTCGGTGGCTAACCATTGGGATTCGCTGGCGGGGATGACTTCGTCACCCGTGCCATGAAGTAACAACACGGGGCAATCGATGCTTGCAAGTTTTCCGTGCGGAGATACGGCGGCCATCTCTTTTTCGCTGGCGGCGATGTCGGCTAGCAGTTCGTCACGCAGGCTCTCTCGATGTTTGGAAAAGAGGAGTTCGATTTTCGTTCGGCCGGCGGGTGAGAGTTGTGCTTCTTTGGCGCGGGCGGCGTCAGGTTGTTCATAGAGCCAGAGACGCAGGGCTTCTTGCGCGGCGGGAACATCTTGTGGCGAGAAGAAACGGCTTACTTCGGCATAGACCAGCACTAGCGCACCGTATTCGTGTGGAATCATGGTGACTTCGCTTCCATCGGGCCGCGTGGTATGGCCGGTGGCGAGGAAGCGGGAGACGCGGACCATGTCGTCGTGTCCGCCGACGGAGACTACGAAGGCGATGTCGTGCTTGTAGCGAGGGTCGGCGGCGGCCATGAGGGCGAGGCCTCCGGAAAAGCTGAGGCCGAGCACGCCGACAGGATGGCCGAGTCGGT
This sequence comes from Terriglobales bacterium, assembly GCA_025935035.1. Lineage (GTDB taxonomy): Bacteria > Acidobacteriota > Terriglobia > Terriglobales > Acidobacteriaceae > JAICLA01. Next base: position 3,697 of record JAICWB010000141.1, on the reverse strand, counting down.
GATGAAGCTCTGCCGCGGCTTCGCCGATCTTCTCGATGCCATTGGGAGTCACGCGGTAGTCGGCCAGGTCTTTGAGCTCGGGCGTGAAGACCGTGACGCCTGCTTGCGCGAACGCGCGCGCGAAGCCTACGAGGCGAGGTTCTTGAATGCCGAGATGATGGATGCCGTGGACTACTACCAATCCTGGCGAGTTGGTCACGTTGTTCGGTGTGTAGAGGCGGGCGTTGGTGGTGTTGATGGTGAGTGTGGTTTCGGTGATGGTGTTTGTGGGTCGCGGATGTTCGATGCGGAGGAGGAGAGTGGTGGCGCGGATGTGGGTGTTTGTAGTGGGATAGAGGAGCGCGGCGATAATCGCGAGGGCGATCAGAATAATGATTGTTTTGCGCCGGGACATCGCAGACAAGAATACAGAAGAGAGGCTGTCGCCCCTACGGAGCTCGGAATCTCTTTAGGGTGTGAGTGCTATAAACACGGCGCTCCGCTGGAGCGCAGACGCAAGAGCAAAATCGTTTCAAGAAAATCGCCGATGTTTGGCGGTCTGTCCGTTCTCCCACCCTTGCCAAAAGAGGGCAAGGATGGGGCACCCCTCTGTCGCGGTATTGCGGCATTTGCAGAGTGGTGGGGGTCCCTCAGTGCGCTTCGGGATGTGAATCATCAACGGCTGAAGGCTGATGGCTAATGGCTGACGATTAGATCTCCAAAATCACCGGCAAGATCATAGGCCGTCGCGCGGTACTCTTCACGATGAAGCGCTTCAGATCCTGGCGGATCTTTTCTTTTACTACGCCGTAGTCGCGCATTTCTTCGCTGCTGGATTCGCGCAGCGTTTTCGCCATCACGTCATGGCCTTGGGCAGTGATGTCTGCCGCTACGGCTTCTGATGCGAAGCCGCGGGTCACGATCTCCGCGGACTCGATCTGGCCGGTGAGTTTGTTGATGGCGACGATGGGAAGCACGATGCCGTCTTCGCTGAGGTGTCGGCGGTCTTTGATGACGAGATCTTCGACCACGTCACCCATGGAGCCGGAGTCTATGCAGACGCGGCCTACGGCGACTTTACCGTTCTTGCGCGCGCCCAGTTCGTCGAGCTCGAGGATCTCACCGCTCTCGATCATCATGGCGTGGCCGACGGCGCCGTGCATGGATTTTGCCAGCTCGAGATGGCGGCGAAGCTGGCGATACTCGCCGTGGATGGGAATGAAGTAGCGCGGCTTAACTAGGTTGATGATGAGGCGAAGCTCTTCCTGGCTGGCGTGTCCGCTCACGTGGATGGGCGGCCAGGAGCCGTCGTCATAGATCACATTGGCTTCGCGGCGGAAGAGATGGTCGATGACGCGATAGATGGCCTTCTCATTTCCGGGAATGATGCGCGACGAGAGTACGACTGTGTCGCCGGCTTCGATGCGCGCGTGTTTGTGGTTGTCCACCGCAGCCCGCGAGAGCGCCGACATAGGCTCGCCCTGCGTGCCACTGATCATGACCAGAACTTTTTCCGGCGGGAAGTCTTTGATCTGGCCGGGATGGATGAGCAGACCGTCGGGGACGTCAACGTAACCGAGGTCGAGCGCGATCTCGGTGGAGTCATTCATCGAGCGGCCGACGAGCGCGACTTTGCGGTGATGCTGTTGCGCCATCTCGATGGCAAGCTTGATGCGGTGCGTGGATGATGAGAAACAAGAGATGAACAGCCTGCGTTTGGTGCGGTGAAATATCTCTTCGAACTTAGTGCGGACGGCGCGCTCGCTGGGGGTGTATCCGCTGCGCTCTACGTTGGTGGAATCCTGGAACAGCGCGAGCACGCCTTCTTTGCCGTACTCGGCGAAGGCGTGAAGATCGAAGAGTTGGTTGTCGGTCGGCGTGGGATCGACTTTGAAATCGCCGGTGTGGATGACAACGCCGATGGGCGTGTGGATCGCCAGCGCCACGCAATCGACGAGGCTATGAGTCACGCGGATGGGATTGACTGTGAATGGGCCGATGCGGAAGCGCTCGCCCGGCTTGATCTCATTGAGTTCAGTGTCGTCAAGCAGACCGTGTTCTTCTAGCTTGCCCTCGACCATCGCCAGCGTGAATTCTGTGCCGTACACGGGCACGTTGAGTTCGCTGAGGAACCAGGGTATGCCACCGATGTGGTCTTCGTGTCCGTGGGTGAGGATGAGGGCTTTGACTTTGTCGCGGTTCTCGATGAGGTAGCTCAGGTCGGGCACGACGATGTCCACGCCGAGCAGTTCGGATTCGGGGAACATCAGCCCGCAATCGATGACGATGATGTCATCTGCCCAGCGGAAGGCCATGCAGTTCATACCGAACTCGCCGAGACCGCCTAAAGGAATGACTTGTAGTTTTCCAGAGGGCATCAGAGAACTCTTGATGCTAACACGTATAACGGCATGAGTTATTCGTGGACGATGGGATGTTGGGCGGCGAGTGCCTTCTCGCGTTTGCCCATGATGGTGCCTTCGATCGTGAAGTACAAGCCGATGAACATATAGACGAAGCCCGCGAGCCCGGCTCTGTGTCCGAGGAAATAGGCGAGTACGGCTGAGACGATGCCGAAGCAGGACATCACAAAGTTTTGGTAAATGCTGCGGCGGGTGAGAAAGACCTCGAGCGGATTGAGCCCGAGCGGTTCGCGCAGCTTGTATGCATGGATGTAGAGCAGGCCGAAGATGATGAAGACTGCGGAGTAGCCGAGTCCGTAGATGATCATGAGGGCGGGAACCTGGTCAGGCTCAATACTCATGTTGCGCGTGTGGCCTACCACGAGCGTGAAAAGGAACTTGAGCGGATACACATAAAAAAGCACCACGAAGAGTAGCAGAGCATTGAGTGCGCTGGCCGCCCCCGTCTGCAGTCCGTAACGGCGAAAGAATTGAACATGCGTCCGCCAGACGAGCAGTAACAGTGAGAAACAGATGCCAAAGGCAGGGAACTCGAGCAACCGGTCTTTTAGTTCGTTGAAGCTGTGAGGGACCTCAAGCGATACGACCAACAGTGTCACGGCGAAAGCGAAGACAGCGTCACTGAAGCCTTCGAGGCGTGAGACTTCGTGTCCGCGCCAGCGAAAGTTTTTCTCCGCCATCATGTTGCGAATGGCCTGATGGTTCATTGACGCACACCTTCGATGACCGCGGTGGATGCGCGTTCCCTCGCGGGAAACTCGCCCTCCCATCGCGCGATTACGACCGTCGCCAGGCAATTGCCGACTACGTTGACCGTGGTGCGCGCCATGTCCATGAGCGCGTCAATGCCAAGCACGAGGAAGATGGGCCAAGTGGGCAGGTGGAATGAATCCGCGGTGCCGAGCAGGATGACGAGCGTGGCGCGAGGAACTCCTGCGACGCCTTTGCTGGTGAGCATGAGCGTGAAGACCATCACCAGCTGTTGCGAAAATGTGAATTGAATGTTCGCGGCTTGCGCCACGAAGATTGTGGCGAGCGCGAGGTAGAGGGTGCTGCCGTCGAGATTGAAGCTGTAGCCGGTAGGGATCACGAATGCGACGATCTGTCGTGGCACGCCCATGGCTTCCATCTCTTCCATAGCTCGCGGCAGCGCTGCTTCTGATGTTGCGGTGGCGAAGGCGATAGAGGCCGGCTCGGCAACCGCTTTGAGGAAGCGCTTGATGGGCACGCGAGCGATGAGAGCGATGGGAAGAAGCACAACGAGAGCAAAAACGATGAGCGCAACGTAAAGCGTG
>JAICWB010000078.1 GCA_025935035.1 Terriglobales bacterium | reverse complement strand
GCGAATGTACCTCATCTACAGCGCCGGTCTGGCCCTGCTGTTGCTCGTCACTTCCCCTTATTGGATATGGCAGGCCTTACGCCACGGGAAATATCGGGCAGGATTCAGCGAAAGGATGGGCAATGTACCGGACCGGCTCCGTGCGACGATGCCGGAAGAAAATTGCGTCTGGGTGCACGCGGTGTCAGTCGGTGAAGTTATCGCGATCACGCCCCTGGTGCGGGCGCTGGCCGCAAAGCTGGGGACAAGCTGGCGCGTGGTGGTGTCAACCACCACTCTGACAGGGCAACATCTGGCGCGAAATGCATTCGGAGAGGAAAACGTCTTTTATCTGCCTCTCGATTTTGCTTTTGCGTTGCGCCCAATCTTTGAAAGAGTTCACCCGCGCGCCCTGATCTTGGCCGAAACCGAATTCTGGCCGAATATGCTGCGACTTGCACACGAAAATAACGTGAAAATATCAGTGGTCAATGCACGCATCTCTGATCGCTCCCTGCCGCGATACAAGGCGTTTCGCGGAATGCTGGCAAAAGTACTGAGGAATATTGATATGTTCCTGGCACAGAGTGCGGCAGACCGCGAGAGGCTGGTGGCGATCGGCGCGGAAGAGTCACGCGTGCAGGTTTCAGGCAATCTGAAGTTCGAAGCGCCGCCGGCAAAGAGCTCAGAATTGATAGATCGACTTCGAAGCGCGGTCGCCGGCCCCATCTTAGTCTGTGGCAGCACAGTAGATGGCGAAGAGGAATTGCTGCTGCCTGCGTTCCGCCTAATACTGGCAGAGAATCTTCCGGCTACGGTCCTCCTGGCGCCGCGACACCCTGAACGTTTTCCCATCGTGGCTGCGCTTTTGAAGTCTAGCGGGCTAAGCTTTGTAAAACGCAGTGAGTGGCGGGGAGAAATGTTGGCCGCGAAGATCTTTCTGCTGGATTCCATCGGAGAGCTGGCAGCGGTCTATGAGCTCGGCACTGCCGCATTTGTCGGTGGCAGTCTTGTTCCGAGCGGCGGCCACAATATCCTTGAGCCTGCACGCTTCGGCAAGCCAATTTTTGTTGGACCATACACCCAGAACTTTCGCGACATTATTTCTACCTTCGCAGAAGCGCGGGCTGTGCACGTAATGGAACCTACAAGCGCGACGGCCGACCTCGCCTCTGCATTCGACGACAAGTGGCGGGCTATGGGCGAGCGCGGACGCGCAGTTTTTGTCGCGCAATCCGGGGCGCTGCAACGCACGCTCGACGCGCTGGAAGTCCTTCTTTGGATGCCCGCAACCATCAAATCGCGATATCAGTCGGTGCAGAAATGAAAGCCGGGTTGCCTCTCTCCTCTTTGTACGGCGGAGTCATCGCGTTGCGCAACTCTCTTTACGCTCGCGGCACTCTGAAAACGAAGCGGCTTGAGTGGCCCGTGGTGAGCGTCGGCAACATCCGTGCTGGCGGCACCGGCAAGACGCCTTTCATCATCAGGCTCGGACAAATGCTGCAGGAGCGCGGCATCGCCTTTGACGTGCTTTCACGTGGCTATGGCCGCGACAATGAGAACTCCATCAAACTTGTTGATCCAAAGGGCTCACCCGCAGAATTCGGTGACGAACCGCTCCTCATTTCGCAAAAACTCGGTGTGCCTGTGATCGTTGGCGCTGACCGCTATGCCGCAGGCAAATTCGCCGAGAAGATGTTCGCGGAGCTGAGGCCTTCACACGGTGGTACATGGATTCATTTATTGGACGACGGCTTTCAACATCGACGGCTGCATCGCGACTTCGACATTGTTCTTGTTAGCGCGACGGACCCTGCAGATGCGCTACTCCCCACCGGTCGGTTGCGTGAGCCTTTGTCATCGATTGAACGTGCCAATGCCATTGTTCTAATGGATGGAGCGGAGCTTTCATCGCATGGACCCAAGTGGAAAGCTCATCGCAAGTTGACGGTCGCTGATCCGCCGCCTCGTCAAATTGCTTTCTGTGGCATCGCCCGTCCGGAAAAATTCTTTGCAGACTTGGTGAGCGCAGGTGTTGGCACGGCGGCGAAGATTGCTTTCGGCGACCACCACCGCTACATCGAAGCAGACGTTCAGAGACTGAGGATCCTTCGTGAACAGAAAAATGCCGCGGGCTATGTCACTACTGAAAAAGACCTCATCAATCTGCAGCGGCTGAATCCCGAGCTTCTTCGTCAACTGCAGCCCTTAAACGCCGTCTCTATGGAATTGGTGATTGAACAGCCCGACAGGATGTTGCGAACGATTTTGGATGCTTGCGTCATGCCGCGATAGACTGAGACAATCTACCATTCTCCCGCAGCACAACTTTACAAAATGCAGAAGAACGCGAAAAATTCGCCGCAACAGCGATTATTGCGAATCATTGAGCAGTTCCCGCGCGTGAGCGTAGCGGTGCTGGCTGATCTGGTGGCGGACGAATTCGTCTTCGGTGAGATTGCGCGCGTATCGCGCGAAGCGCCGGTGCTCATCCTCAAGCACCGTGAACGTACGGTGGTTCCGGGTGGCGGAGCCAATGCAATTTACAACCTGGCTGACCTCGGCGTGCATGTATTGCCTGTCGGCGTTGTTGGTGATGACGAACCCGGACGCCTGTTGCTGAAAGCTTTTCGGCAAAAACGCATTCCTGTAAGCGGCATTCTGAAGATCAAAGGCCGCTCCACCGTGACGAAGACCCGCATTCTGGCTGGGCAAACCCATTCTTCACGCCAACAGGTCGTGCGAGTGGACCGTGAACCCGACACGATGCTCAATGTTCACACGACGCGAGACCTCATCAACGCTGCCAATGGCTACGCGAAAGCGGCGGATGCGCTGCTCGTCTCAGACTATGGATATGGCGCGGCAACGCCGGAGATCCTAAAAGCTGTTCGCGCGGAGAGCGATCTGAATGGCATGGCGGTCACGCTCGATTCGCGCTATCGGATGATGGAATTCAATGGCGTCACCGCGGCGACGCCTAATGAGCCCGAGGTGGAAGAAGCCCTGCAGATGAAAATAGGAACGAACACTGAACGGCTCTATTCCGCGGGTCGCGCCCTGTTGCAGAAGATGAAGCTGGATTCGCTCATCATCACTCGCGGACGCCACGGCATGGTCAGTTTCAAACGCAAAGGCGCTCCCGTTGAAATACCTATCTCCGGGACGGACGACGTGGCAGACGTGACCGGCGCAGGCGATACTGTTATCGCAACATTTACCGCAGCGCTAGCCGCAGGCGCTGACTCAGAAGATGCCGCCCGCTTAGCAAATTACGCTGGCGGAATCGTGGTGATGAAACGCGGCACTGCGACGGTGACCGCCGACGAACTGCGACGCGTGGTCTCAGACCGAAGACAAGATTGAAAGGAAGCGTTTGGCAGAGACACAGAGCAAAATCCTCTCGCGGGTGGAACTGGCACGCCGCGTTGCTGGGTGGAGAGTGCGCGGCGAGACGATCGTGCTCGCCAACGGATGTTTTGATGTGCTGCACGTTGGCCATATTCGGTATCTTCGCGGGGCGAAAGAACTGGGTCAACGCCTTATCGTGGCCATCAATGCAGACGAGACAGTTCGCAATCTCAAAGGCGCCGGTCGGCCCCGCATTCCCGAGAATGAGCGCGCGGAGGTCATGGCCGCATTGACTGATGTTGATGCAGTCGTCATCTTTCAGGAGCCCGATGTTCGCGCACTTATTCGTGAGATCCGGCCGGATATTCAGGCAAAAGGTACTGATTACACTGCTGACTCAGTCCCCGAGCGCGATACCGTTGCCGAGTGCGGTGGACGCGTGGCTATCGTGGGCGACCCCAAAGACCACTCTTCCAGCGACATGCTCAAGCAATGGAAAAAATCCTGATCGTGCGCCTTTCGGCGATGGGCGACTTGATCAACAGCTTGCCCGTGGCCGCCGTTCTGCGCAAAGCTAAACCGGATGCTGTCATCGATTGGGTAGTCGAAGAACGTTGGGCTGAACTTCTCTGCGCACCAGGCACTGCGCATGACTCGCAGCGCAGCCCGCAAAAGCCGCTCGTCGACACCATCTACACGGTGAACACGCGACGCTGGCGGGATCATCCACTCGCAAAGCAAACGCGTGATGAGATCTTCGCGTTGCGCAGACGTATCCGCGATGCAAACTACGCCAGTGTGATCGATGTGCAAGGCGCGATCCGCTCGGCGGTGATTGCACGCTTCTCAAGATCGCCACGCATCGTTGGATTCGAAAAGCCCCGCGAACCGCAGGCCAAATATCTTTTCACCGAGCGCGTTCCTGCAAAGGGCGCGCACATCATCGAGCAGAACGTAAGTCTTACCGGTTTGCCGGTTCCTGCTGCTGATACGGAGAATCTTCCGCATGATCCGGCTGCGGAAAAATGGCGTGATGCCGAATTGAACAGAAGGCTCGACGCCTCCAATCGCTATGCCGTGCTCAGCCCCGGCGCGGGTTGGGGGGCGAAGGAATGGGCGCCCGAGCGATATGGCCAACTGGCCTCAATGTTAGCGATGAATGGGATCATTCCGCTGGTTAATTGCGGTCCCAAAGAGGCCGATCTTGCTAGGACTGTCGAAGTTACCAGCGGCAACATCGCGAAGCCTATATCCTGCACCATTAGTCAGTTGGTCGCGCTGTTGCGAAAAGCGGCTCTCTTCGTTGGCGGCGATACCGGTCCAATGCATCTCGCCAATCTGATGCAGGTGCCGCTGGTGGCCGTATTCGGTCCGACCGATCCGGCACGCAACGGCCCGTTCTATCCGCCGTTCGAAGTGGTACGTCACGAATCCAGCCAGACCGATTATTCTCACAAGAGCACAGAGCACGAGGGTCTAGCGAACACCACAGCCGCGGAAGTTTACGAGGCCGCGCGCCGTGTACTGAAATTATGACCGCTACACAGAAATGGACGTGGAGCCGCATTGCCCAGCGAATTCGCGTGCCGCTAGGTTTTCTCTTCGCGGCGGTGTACATATGGCTGGCGCATCCCACGTGGTATTTCATCGCGCTGGGGTGCGTGATCGCTGCGCCGGGCATCTGGCTGCGGGCCATCGCGGCGGGCTTCGTCAAGAAGAATCGCGAACTCACGACGACGGGGCCTTATGCTCATACGCGTAATCCGCTTTACCTTGGCTCTGTCATCATCGCTCTCGGATTTGGCGTAGCATCGCGAAATATCTGGGTAGCCGTGCTTATAGTGCTGCTGTTTTTCGCGATCTATCTGCCGGTCATCCGATCAGAAGAGAAATATCTCGCCGGCATGTTTCCCGATTTCGATGAGTATAAAAAAAGTGTTCCCCGCCTTTTCCCACGATTGACGGCGGCTGGCCGCGCCGGCCGCGGCGCGTTTTCAAAGGAACTTTATTTAAGGCACCGCGAGTACAATGCTTTGGTGGGTTCGGCAGCGATGATGCTGGCGCTGGCCCTGAAGATTCTTTGGCATTCAAGATCCACGGGCATTTTTTGACCGCGTGAGACCGAACCTGATCCCATCTCGAACCAGTAGCGCAATCCTGTTGGGATGCCTGTTGCCCGCATTGTTGATTGCGCAGACGGAAGCACCGAAGCCGGCGGTCTCGGTACCGGATAATTCACCCCACATCACAGCCCCCTCGGCCGACCACAAGTATCCCAACGGCCAGACCTTGGTTTACTCAGCCGATTGGCGCCTGTTCAATGCAGGCACGGCGACCATCCGCATGGAGGGCGCAGGGCGCGAACAGCGCGTGCTTGCAACCGCTGATGCCCAGGGTTTTGTGGCGCTGCTGTATCACGTGCATGACACGTTTGAAGCTTTCTTCGATCCGGCGACATTTTGCTCATTGAACATCACAAAACACTCCGAAGAAGGCTTTCGCAAGCATGACACTAATATCGTGTTTGATTACGCACGTAAGAAAAGCGTCCTCACTGAAAAAAATCTGAAGACCAACGAGAACAAGCGTGAGGAGAACGAAATTCCCGGTTGTGTCTCGGACATCATTTCGGCTCCCTTCTATATCGCTTCGCTTCCCCTGACGCAGGGAACGGTGCTGCGTTTTCCCCTTAATGACGGCGGCAAGACTACGGTGGCGCGCGTGACCGTGGAAGGCCGCGAAGAGGTGAAAACTCCGGCGGGCACTTATAAGACCATCCGCGTAGGAGCGGTAGCGGATTCTGGGTCTCTCGCTAACAAGGGACAGATTTGGATCTGGTTCAGCGATGACGCTGCGCGCACACCGGTGCAAATGAAAGCCCGGCTCTTTTGGGGCACACTAGTGTTGCACTTGGTGAAGATCGAGATGCCGAAGGGCGAACCCGCTCCCGCCCATCATTGAGTTCCGCGTAGCGCTGATTCAGCATCTAACCAGCCGAGAACGGCTTTTTTCACTGGACCACTTTGGAGGCTGAATGGCGACTCTGCCGAAATCCGACCCGTCTGAAAGTGAACTCGTAGGAGTTTTTACTACCAACCAGGATTCTGAGGCGCAAGTCATTCAGGGCTTGCTGGAATCGGCGAACATTGCTTCTGTAGTGGTGGCGGAAATAGGTCCTCAGGATATTTTGCCTCTGGGCACAGTGGTCGTGAAGGTCGCGCCGGAGTCGGCGGAACTAGCGCGTCAGGTGATTGCCGATTCGCAGAAGATCTCTGACGAGGAAATGCTTGACCAGTCTGAAGCAAACGCCGGCCCGACAGAAACGATTCAATAGCCGATCTGATCGATCTGCGGAGTCACTGTTTTGCCATCTAGGTAAAAAGTGACCGCGCCCTCCAGATCCGTGCGGAACACCCGGGCGCCGGTGGCGTTCAGGCGCGCTAACACAGTCGGCTTAGGATGCCCGAAAATACTTCGGTACCCTACGGAGATGACCGCAAACTTCGGTCGCACAGCTGCAAGCAGTTCCAGTGTAGTTGACGTCGCGCTGCCGTGGTGGGCGACTTTCAGAAGATCATCATGCGAAGCTCGCGCGGCCACATAGTGTTCCATCTTGCGTTCCACATCGCCCGCTAAGAGCGCTGAGGTTGCGCCGTAGTGCATTTCCATCACCAGCGAATCGTCATTCTTAGCTTCTTTGCCCGGCACAAAATTTTGTGGCGGTGAAAGCACCTTAACGTGCGCGCCGCCGAAATCGAATTCATCTCCGGCTGCGTGAGAGATCTCGTTTGTGTCATTATCCTTCGCGTCCGCAAGTAGTGACTCGTAGGAGCGAGTCGGCGGATTGTTGCCCACCCACAGCTCGCGCGGATGAAAGTTTGCTATCACCGCTCGAAGCCCGCTCATGTGGTCGGAGTGTCCGTGAGTGAGGGCGACTGCGTCTAAGCGAGAGATGCCGCGCTGCCAGAGGTACGGCGAGACAACATCTTCGCCGATGTCGAAATTGTCAGAGCGTACCCCGCCCACGGGGCCGCCGCCGTCGATCAACAATGTTTTGCCCTGGGGAGTAATGATGAGGATGGAATCACCTTGCCCCACATCGATCGCAGTAACTTCCATGACGCCATGGCGCATGTCGGGTTGGGAAGGGGTCGCGATGACCGCAGCCGCGGCGAATAAGGCAGCGAGCCCAGTTCCCGCGATCCAGCCTCGCTTGTGGCGGAGCGCAAACATCGCAAACAAAAAGGCCGCCAAAGAAAACGCGCTGGCATAGGGAGATGGCATGGGTAATCGCAGATCGGCAAAACGGACCCCACCCAAACGTGTGACTGTTCCAAGTATGGCGTGGAGGGTGAGTGACGTAACTGCAATAGGTATGGCCGCGAGCGCTGGCGAAAGGTAGCTGAGCAGTGTCGCAACGATTCCCACGGGCATCAAGACGGCGGTCAGCGGAACGATGACCATATTGCTGGGTAATCCCATGAGGCCCATACGATGAAAGTAAATCGCCATGGGAAGTGCGAGCGCCACTTGCATGATGGCGGTGACGGCCGCGAGCTCGTAGACCCATAGTCCGAGGCGAACAATACTTGTGACCAGCCAGTTTGAGAGCCGTAGTCGGAGTTGGTCGCCGTCGATGAAAGAAATCCAAGCCAAACCGTAGAGCCGGGCGATGCGGTTGGCGATCAATCGTAAGTCGAGACGGAATTGTGCGAGGCGCGGAGGGAGCGTGGCATCGTAGCCAATGATGTTGAGGCCTGTCACGGCTTGGCGGTATGGCAGCGATGTGCGTTCCAACAACGGCTGGATGATCCCGCTCAGAACTATCACGCTCAAAAAAGTCAGCTGGAAACTTGCTTCAAACAGTGTGGCTGGACGCGCAATCAGCATGACCAGTGCAGCGGTACCAACTGCGTTCAGCGAGAACCGATCGCGATAGAGCAGCCGTGCTCCCAAGTACAGTGACAGCATCACAGCCGCGCGGACGATCGGCGAACCCAGGTCCGTCATGTAAGCGTAAAGCAACGACAATGCGATTGTCAGGATCGTGGCGGTGATCTCACTGGCTCTCAACCCCTTCGCGACCCAGAAGATCACAAATGCAAGGATGGCAACATTCATTCCGGATACCACGAGGATGTGATACGTGCCTGTGCGCTGAAAGTCAGTTCGGGTGTCGCGGCGTATCAGCGACTGCTCCCCGACGATCATCGCAGCCAGTACGCCGGCATCCTGTTCATCCATTGAAAACAAATGGCTGAATCTTCCCCGCACGCGTCCTCGGGAGAACGCAAGCATGTGGTCTACAAGGCTGCGCCGCATCTGCGCGCGCCAACGGCCGAGGCGTGTGCCGGAGAACCCGGCGAGCCGGGTGACACTGTCTTCGCGAACAGAAGCCAGCGCCATGATCCCGTTCGCCTGTAAGTAACCGCGATAGTCCATCGCACCAGGGTTGCCGTAATTACGCGGTTCGCGAAGCTTGGCTGCAAACTGGATGCGCTCGCCATATCTGTAAGCTGGGATCTTTCCGTCAGCATCTTGCGCGGACAGTTCCGGCGAATCGTCTTCCTCAGCATAGTCCAGGGCCTTGGAATGAACATTTACCCGGATGCCGAACTGTATTGGTATCACAGTTTGCGCTTCGTCATTCAGGGCTAGCTGTTCCGTCTCAACGTCAATCGTCTGCTTGCGCTCGGGCCGCGGGGCCTTGTCGCCGCGTGTGAATGCGCTTGATTCCTGCAATAAGCCACTGCGCACGATGTGCCCGGTGATCGTGACCGCATCCGTGGTGAAAGCATAGAGATCGGGCTGCGGCTCAGGTGAGAGGGTTTGGAGCTGTACCTGAAGCGCAGCCGCGGCAGCTAATGAGAACAGAGCTATCGGGAGTGCTGCCAGAACACGGTTATTAAAAGAGTAAGCCGCATACAACAGCGCAAAAACGCAGAGAGCGAACCAGAGCCGCGGGTTCAAACGCAGGAAGTTTCCCAGCAGAATCCCCAGTGAGAAGGCCACAGCCGCATAGAACATGGGCTGCGCAGAGGGCTGCGCGAAATCGTGGATAGTACGGGTGGTGGGATCGGGGGGATTCACGGGCCACGCAATGATGCGGGCAAAAGTTTACCGCAGTCAGTGCTGCAGGTGAACTACTGTTTCAATGTGAAAGGTCTGCGGGAAGAGGTCGATCAGAGAGACGGACTTGACTCTATATCCGCCAAGGATGAGTTCGCCCAAATCACGCGCAAGCGTCGCCGGATCACACGAGACGTAAACCATCTGCTTGGCAGCGATTTTGTTAAGCGCCTGTGTCACCCCGCTGCCTAGGCCTGCCCGCGGCGGATCTAGGACGATGAGGTCGGGCTTCGGATCAACCTTTTCGCTAACAAAATCTTCAGTCGTGGTTCGCCTGCACTCGACGTTCGCGGGCGCATTGGTCCGTAAGTCGGCATACGATGCGGGAGCAGCTTCCACCGCAGTTACCCGCGTGAAACTTCGTGCAAGTGGAATCGAAAAGAGCCCGGTGCCGGCATACAGGTCAAGAGCGGATTCACCTCTCTGGCCCGCAGTTACAAGTTCAACGAGTTTGTCCGTCAAATGGCGATTGGTCTGAAAGAACGAGCCCGCTCGCACGTGGTAACTGTCTTCTTTCGTGCGATAAAGCAGTTCTTCGGCGCCGCTGCTCCATATCTTTTTTGCTGGCTGGTTTGCGCGGCCGGCAAAAGCTGAGATACCGGTCACCGCCGGCTCCTTACCAAGCAGTTGCTTCGAAATAGCCTCCAGTATGACCGAATCCGAATCGCCGGAGAGATAGAACTCAAGCATGACCTGGTCGTCCTCAGAATTCGCGAAAAACTCGATCTCAGCCAGCCAAGCTGGAATTACGCCGCTACTGCCCAGTTGCCAAATGGCGGCAAGCGTGCGATTTATCAACGGTGAGCTGATGGGGCACTCTTCCACCGCCAATAGTTCATGCGAAGCGAAGCGGTAATACCCAATCGCGAAATCTTCCCCGCCACCAACCTTCATGCGCGTGCGATTGCGATAGTTCCACGGCTCCGCGGAATAGGTCTTGATCTCATCCTGCCAGTGAAACTTTGCCGTTCGTAGCAGGGTCTCCCGCAAAATCTGCGTTTTGATGGTGAGTTGATTCTGGTAATCGGTATGTTGGTAGTGGCATCCGCCGCACCGCAGAAAATAAGGGCATTGCGGCTCTCTGCGCTGCGGAGACGATTGGACGATTTTTTCGGCCACGGCCCGCGAAAATCCACGTCCCTGTCGCGCGATCCTGGCCTCCACTTCTTCGCCGGGCAGCACGAACGGCACAAACACGGCTTTGCTGCGGCCGGACTCTTCCGTCAGCCGCGCAAGCCCATCGCCTCCATAGATCATTTTTTCTATTTTGAGAGTGGTCACATGTAGAACAAGCTTAGACGTGGCAGCTTGGCGCGCTCCAATAATTTCTTGTTGAGGTATTGCCGATGTAGTTGCTCGATCTGCGCCGCGATCATTTTGCTTCGATAGGGTGCGATCTCACGGTCGGCTTCGGCACGAACCTGCGTAAGATCTTCCGTGGATGCCGAGCTCATGAGTGCCGCGAACACGCGCTCTTCCATGACGGTCAACTGCCGTTCGAGGTCTTCCAGGCGCATGCGGCCTTCGGAAAATCTGTCTGCGTCGGCATAGAGTGTGGAAACAATGTCACGCACCACGCGCTTGGCTTCTTCGGGCAGGTTTGCTTTGTCAAAAGTGTTCGCGTTCTTCTCGAGGTAGGCTACGACTGCCTGCGCATCCATTCCCTCGGGTGCCTTCGCTCCGGCGACTGACTCTTTCTTGTGCCCTCCGGCGCTGGCTTCCTTCATCTCTTCTGCCGCTGCAAGCACTTCCTGCGAACAATATGCCAGACTGTTCACTTTGCGGGTTTTTGCCCGCGGGGGCTTGGCGTCATAGGAGTCGAATGCAGCATCGATTCCGCGCAACGCTGCATCGAGCGGGATGCCCGCATCCTTCCACGTCTCGATCAAGGCCCAGTCGAGCGTTGAAAGAAGCAGCGCACTACCTCGGCGACGCTGGTAGCGCTCCTCGATCTCAGTGAAGTAGTTGAAATAATTTTCCATCGCGGGAAGCGAGACCAATGTAGCGCAGAACTACTTCCGTGCGGCTTGTGCGTCACTCTCTTCGCGTCCGTGCTTTTTGTTCTGCGCGTTACGCTCCCAAATGATGCGCAATCCTTCAAGCGTAAGCAGGTCGTCCACTGCGGTGATGAACCGTGAGCCGGATGCTATCAGCGGGGCAAGGCCCCCGGTAGCCACCACCTTCGTCGCGGCGCCCATTTCTGCCACAAGGCGCTCCAGGATGCCATCTACCAATCCGAGGTATCCGTAATAAAGACCGGATTGCAGGCTACCAACGGTATTCGTTCCTATCACGCTGTTCTTTTGTGGTTTACGGATATCCACACGGGGCAAACGTGCCGTCCGCGAGAAGAGTGCATCGGCGGATATTCCAATGCCGGGCGCAATCACGCCACCCATGTATTCGCCCTTCGCCGAAACAGCGTCAAATGTCGTCGCGGTGCCAAAGTCCACTACGATGCACGGCCCGCCGAACTTCTCAAACGCGGCTACGCCGTTCACGATGCGGTCCGCACCCACCTCCGCTGGATTGTCATACTGCACCGGCATTCCCGTCTTGATACCCGGCTCGATGAACAGCGGCTTCAGGTGAAAATAGCGCTCGCACACGTCGCGAAGAGTGGAGTCCATCGGCGGCACAACAGAAGAGATAGCGATGGCGCGTACGCCCTTCGCTTCG
>JAICWB010000333.1 GCA_025935035.1 Terriglobales bacterium | reverse complement strand
GGTGTCTATCTGCCCATAACCGGTATCGATGGCAACAACGCGTGCTGCGCCGTTTTGCAGCATACAGTCGGTGAAGCCGCCGGTGGAGGCGCCCACGTCCATGCAGATTTTGTCTTGCAGGTCGATCTTCCAATATTCGAGGGCGCGCTCTAGTTTCAATCCACCGCGGCTGACATATTTCAAATCATCGCCGAGCAGTCGTATAGCGACGTCTTCATCGACTGTCGCGCCAGCTTTGTTGATCTTCTGTTCATTCGCGAGCACGCGACCGGCGAGGATCATGGCTTGCGCGCGTTCTCGCGAAGCAACCAGGCCGCGCTCAACCAATAATTTGTCGATGCGAACTTTCATCTCGAAAGACTGCGTGCGCTATTGCTCAAGAGCGCGTTGAGATTACCATTTCGGAAAAAATCCGCTCCAGAATCTGCAAATATTTTCATTACGAAACTTCCGCGATTAATCGCACACGTATCTGTGCAAACAGTTCCCGACCCACGCCAGTGTTAAAGATTCGTGACTAAGGTCACCATTGTTGAATCCCTTTTCCACATTTCTGTTGAAAACACGTAGCGCGGAGGAACCAGTGAACGCGGCAACTCGCACATCACGGTTTCCATGCGTTACAATAATTGTTTCCAATCACTATGGCTACGAAACCTAAAGACCGTCCGCAAGCGCCTGCGGCAAATGCAGGCATGCAAAAGACTTCCAACGGCCAAGCGCCGCTGCCGGAAGCAAAACTCAAACAGATTTACACCACGATGTTGAAGTGCCGCACCATGGAAGAGAAGATCCGCATTCTCTTCAAACAGGGCCGCTTCAGCGGTAATTACTATGCCGCCGTGGGACAAGAAGCTACTGAAGTGGGATGCGCCATCGACCTGCGCCCCACAGACACTATCGCGCCTTCGCACCGGGATTTCATCAGTAACCTGATCAAGGGCACGCCGCTGAAGTCGATGATCAGCCAGATTTACGCCAAGAAGACCAGCCCAGATCAAGGACGCTCCAGCCCGGCGCACTGCGGTTACGCTCCGCTGAACATCATCACGCCGGCTTCGACCATCGCCGCGCAGCTGAACATCGGCACCGGTGTGGCGCTCGCAAACAAGATGCAGAAAAAAGACGACATCGTGATGGCGTTCTCCGGCGAGGGTTCCACCAGCTTGGGGTTCTGGCACGAAGCGGTGAACTTTGCCGGCGTGCATCAACTGCCTATCGTTTACGTGATCCAGAACAATCTGTGGGCGGAATCAGTCACCGTAAAGCTGCAATGCAAGGTTGAAGACCTCAGCCTCAAGGCGGCAGGTTACGGAATGCCGGGAATTACCGTTGATGGCAATGACGCGGTCGCGGTGTATCGCGTGGCTAGCGAGGCCATTCATCGTGCGCGCATCGGAGGAGGACCGACGCTGATTGAGTGCAAGACATATCGTTGGTACGGCCACTCAGAGATCGATCCGGCGAAGTATCGCGATCCGGCCGAAGTCGAGTACTGGAAGTCGCGCGACCCGCTGCCATTTATGGAAAATTATCTCCAGAAGTACAAGCTGTGGTCAGACGATTTCAAGAAGCAGATCCTCGATGACTTCACCAAAGAACTGGATGAGGCCATTGAATTCGCTGAGAAAGCGCCCTTCCCTGAGCCGGAAGAAGCGCTTGACCACGTTTATTCGTTCGACATCCGCGACCGCGAGCTGAACCGCAAGAGCTGGACGCCGACCGTTCTGCAGAAATAACCACTTACTCCGACATGTTCGGAACACATTAGGAAGACGATGCCTTTATCTACATACATTGACGCAATCAACAGTGGCCTGCGCGAAGAGATGACACGCGACGAAAAGGTGTACATCATCGGAGAAGACGTAGGTGTGATGGGCGGCGCGTTCAAAGCCACCAAGGGCTTGATCGAAGAGTTCGGCCCAGACCGCGTGATCGATTCGCCGCTGGCGGAAGGCGTGATCGTGAGTTCGTCGATCGGCTCTGCGATGGCGGGCATGCGTCCCGTGCCGGAGATCCAGTTCGTTGATTTCGTTACTCCCGCAATGGATGCCATCACCCAGCAAGCCGCGAAGTTGCGCTATCGCAGCGCCGGCACGCAGACTTGCCCGCTGACGCTACGTATTTGCTACGGTGGCGGCGTGGGCGGCGGCTTGTACCACTCGCAGACCAACACAACATGGTTCGCTCATGAGCCGGGCCTGATCGTGGTCGCACCCAGCACTCCGTATGACGCGAAGGGGCTGCTCAAGGCCGCGATCCGCGATGACAATCCGGTCATCTACTTCGAGCACAAAAAGCTGTATCGCTCGGTGAAAGAGGAAGTGCCGACGGAAGATTACACGGTGCCGCTTGGAAAAGCTGTTGTCCGCCGCGAGGGCAGTGACATGACCGCAGTCTCCTACGGCTACACCATGCAGCTCATGTTGCAAGCCGCTGAGAAGATGCAGAGCGAACATGGCATCAGCGTGGAGTGCATCGACCTGCGCACG
>JAICWB010000300.1 GCA_025935035.1 Terriglobales bacterium | reverse complement strand
TTGAAAGGGTTCTTGAGTTTAAGCCTTGTCTTTGTCGTCGCCGTGGGTCTCGATGTACACCAAGCTGAATTCGGTGCCGCTGGCTGAGTGCTTGAATCCGACCACGCGCTGATGATCGGCGGTGCCAACCTTCAGTTGCGGCGAGTCGGAATCGAAATTGACGCCGTGATGGTTCTTGGAATTTTTTTCGTCGTGGCAGGTGAGTTGGTTCTTGTCGTCACTGGCAACAATGTTCATGTCCGGCGAGCCCGGCCGGCATTCGAGCACCTTGCCGTACTTTGAGAGTTCTTTCTTGTAGTAGGCCCAGACTTTATCCTGTGAATCATCCGTATCGTAAGTGAGGGCGACGACCTTGAGGCCGAACCAGGGGGTGCTGATGTTGACGTCGGCCTTGTTGTCATTGTCATTGTCTTTCTGTTTCAGGCGAGCGCCGGGATAGACACTCATGCCCGTATCTTTGGCATCGACTTTATCGGTATCGACGTGCAGGCCACCGAATGGAGATTTCAGCGTCACTTCATCGTGCTTTTTGCCGTCGTTGGATGCGTGATCGGAGTCGTGAACATTGATGCTGCACCCGGCGATGAGGAGAAGAGCGAGGCCGAGTAGTTTTATGTGTAGCTTGGAGGTCATAAACCCGTTTCTCGTTTCTGGTTTCTCGTTTCTCGAAACCCGTTTTCGGTTATCGGTTTTCGGCTATCGGTTACAGCAAAATCGATTACTTGGTTTAACTGACGACCGAGAACCGACAACCGATCACCAAAAACATCTAGTGCTTCATCAATCTTTGCGCGCGTCCGTTTGCGGTGCTTGCCGTTGTTACTGGCCGTTCGATCCCGGTGCCGCGCTGCGCAATGTTGGGCAACGTTACCGGCATCTTGCCGCGGATGGGGATCTCGCCGAACAGGGCCTTCACCGCCGCCACCTCTGATGTGCTGGCGTTCGAAAAGGTACAGATGTAAGTAGGCACATTGGGGAAATCGTCCGCCAAATATGGATTGCCCACCGCCACCATCACTGCTTTCTTCCCTGCCGATTGCAACACGCGGTCAACCAGCGTTCCCGAATCACCCGCCAGTGAGACTGAATTCTTCATCACGCCTTGCACCTTCACCATCTTGCCTGCCGACGGAATCGCGTACGCGGCGATGATCACCGCGCGCGCCTTCGCGGCCGCCGCGGCAGCCGTCTCCGTCATTTGCGCGGCCACGCGGCTGTCAACAAACATGACGTTGGCGTCCGGGAGGCGTTGTTTCAATTCGCGTTCGAAAGCGCGGCCGGAATCACCGCGCATGTCATCGACGACAACCAGCGCGAAAACACTCGATCCCGCTTCCTCTGGTATGTCATACGGGTTGCGAACGGCAGAAGTTCCCTTGCGGCTTTGTCTTTCTGCCTGAAGGAGTTGCAGCGCGTCGCCGTTGTCGCGGGCGAGGGTGATGGCGGAATCGGCCACTTGCTGGGCAAAGGCCATGTCGTCCGGCTTACTTAGCGTGTCTGCGATGCGGTCAACATCCACCAGCCGTCCTTTGTTCAGTCCTACGGAAGCCTTTGCGCGAAGGACTTTGAGTACGCGCGAGTCGAGTTCCTGTTGCGTGATCTCGCCCGACTTTGCCGCGGAGACGAGGCCGTTGTATGCGCCGTCAAGATCGGAGGGCAGCAGGATCATGTCATTGCCGGCTTTGAACGCTTCGACGGCGGCGCGGCCCGCAGCTTGCGATTCGGGGCCTTTGAAGACGCCGGTCAGCGCCTTCATGTCCATGGCGTCTGTCACCACGATGCCGCCGAAGTGCATGTCATGCAATAAAAGGTCAGTGATCACTTTTGGGGAGATGGTGGCGACGTGGTTGGGATCAGGGTCGAGTGCGGGGACAGTGACGTGCGCGACCATGATGGAATCCACGCCTGCATCGATGGCCTTTTGGAACGGCGGAAGCTCCACGGAATGCAGGCGATCCAAAGAGCCGTTGACGCGAGCGAGTGTGAGATGAGAGTCAGTATCGGTGTCGCCGTGTCCGGGAAAATGTTTTGCCGTGGAGAGCATGCCGCCATCGCGCGAGCCTTTGATGTATGCGGCGACCATCTCGCCCACGGCTTGCGGATCTTCGCCATAGGAACGCGTATTGATGATGGGGTTGGCGGGATTGGAATTCACGTCTGCATCGGGAAAGAAATTCCAATGCACGCCAATGGCGCGCGAGTCCTGCGCGACGATCCTGGCGAAGCGCTCGACGTTCGCCGGATCTCCGGCCGCGCCGAAGGCCATGGCATGCGGGAACATGGGAGTGGCCAGCAAGCGCATGGAGAGTCCGCGTTCAAAGTCGGCGGCAACGATCAGCGGAAGATCAGAATCCCTCTGCAGCTTGTTCAACACCATGGCCGCTTCATAGGGCTGGTTGCGCACCACGAAACCGGCATAGTCCACCCGGACCGTGATGATCACCGAGCTCAAGTGATATTTCTTGATGTCATCGCGAAGGCTGGTGTAGGCGGGGCTCTGGTCGTTCTGGAATTCCGCCAGCGCGCGTACCATGATGAGCTGCCCGACTTTTTCTTCGACAGAAAGTTTCTTGAGCGTCTTCTGCGCCCACTTGTCACCATCTTTCGTGAGTTGCACCGGGCCCGGCTCGTTGAACTTTTCTTTATCTTTGGGAGCGGCGAACGCGAGGAGAGGCAGACACACTACGAGCAGGAACACCAATCGCTTGACCATGGTAAGAAATTTACCAGAACCGAGCGCGAGTGAGGCGCGCGAAAAACTACTTGTGGCTTCCGCGGATAGGACCTTTGCGGCGGTCGGGCGCACCGTTGCGAACGGCTGCGCGGCGCTCCGCTATCCTGCGGTCTGCGATTCGTCTGTCCTGCATAGGGTCTCTTTGAGAGTTCGCCCATTCTGCGAAGGTTCTAAGGAAAAGTCAACAAAGAATTGTGTGAAGAATGGTGGCCGGCTGAATCGCGAAAGGCAAAGCAATTGAGATAACAGGAGTTAGTGCCCTGGTTGCAATGAATCCTGGGCGAACGCCAAGACGCGGCGTTGGACCTCTGGCTCATCGCCGAAGCCTTCAATCCAGTGGACGCTTGCCATGCCACGGAACCATGTGAGCTGGCGTTTCGCGTAGTTGCGGTGCGCTTGTTGTGTGGAAATGATGGCATCGCGCAGAGAGAGTTCGCCGCGCAGATGAGCGAGCGCTTGCTTGTATCCGGGCGAATTGATGGG
>JAICWB010000114.1 GCA_025935035.1 Terriglobales bacterium | reverse complement strand
GCCTCATCAAACCGCTCATATTCGGTTTCATCATCGCGACCGTCGGTTGCTATTACGGCCTTTCCACCAAAGGCGGAACGCAAGGCGTAGGACGCGCGACTACACAAGCCGTGGTCGCCGCGTCAGTCCTCATCCTCGTCGTGGACTTCTTCGTCACCCGACTCATCATGGCGTGGTTCGGGAGCTTGGTCTAACCGATGCTGGAAGCCGGCACAAACGGAGCTTCTTCCGGCAGTGTTATCTCGTTTGAAGATGTGTGGCTTTCCTTTGAAGACAATCATGTCTTGAGGGGAATCTCATTCAATCTTCCCCTCGGTGAGACGAAAGTCTTCTTCGGCATCGCCGGCTCCGGAAAAAGCACCATCCTCAAACTTGCGTTGGGCCTGCTCAAACCCGACAAAGGACGCATCACCGTCCTCGGCGAGGAGGTAAGCAGCATGCCTGAAGAAGACCTGTTCGAGTTACGCCGCAAAGTCGGAATGGTATTTCAGGAATCGGCGCTCTTTGACTCACTCACGGTCGAGGACAATGTCGCTTATCGCCTTCGTGAAGAACACGTGCCGGAAGATGAGATCCATAAACGCGTCGTCGAGGCACTTGAGTTCGTGGAACTGGCGCACACCCTGAAGAAGTTCCCTTCAGAGCTTTCCGGCGGCATGCGCCGTCGCGTCGCCATCGCCCGCGCCATCATCACAAAGCCTGACACCATCCTGTACGATTCACCCACTGGCGGGCTGGATCCCATCACCTCAACCCGCATCATTGAATTAGTTGTGAAGCAAAGAGATGTAAGCAAGACCAGCGCGTTGCTCGTTACTCATCGCCTGCAAGATGCCTTCACCATGGCGACAAGCTACTTCGACGTAAAAGCAAATGAAATGCGACCAGTGAAGCCCGGCGAACATCGAGATACCAACACATCATTCCTGATCTTGCGTGATGGCAAAGTGATATTTGACGGTAGCGGCCCTGAGCTGAGCCGCACTCAGGACGAATACATTCAGGAATATATTTCCTGATCGACTTATGAGATTGGCAAAGTTGATTTTCTATGCGGCCGGCATTTGGGGAATCGCCGTTCTACTGCCACATTATTTTCTGGAGTCCTACATCGGCAGGGACACGCCTCCCGCCATCACGCACCCTGAATATTTTTATGGATTCGTCGGAGTGGGTCTTGCGTGGCAGTTCGCGTTCCTGATGATCGCACGAAACCCGGTTCGCTATCGATTGCTGATGCTGCCTTCAATCGCCGAAAAATGGCTCTTCACCATCGGCAGCGCGATCCTGATCATGCAAGGCAGAGTCGCGCCTAAGTTCTCGGTACCCGTTGTGATCGACTTCGCGTTCGGAGTGCTGTTCCTGATTGCGTTCGTGAAAACGCCAAGAGAGTAACCGCTACTTCCCGCAGACTTTAGCCTTCACCAATTTCACCGGCCCATCCGCCACACGCGCCACGCGGTCCTGATATTCCTTTGACCGATTGATGAACTCTTCCATGTTGGCCATGAACAGCGGATTCGCTTCGCGCATCTGCGGGATGAAATGTTTGTACTTCGCGTAGATGAAAAACAACTCACTGGCCGCTGCGGTGAACATATCTTCGTTCAGCGCTTCATGGTTCACAAAGCTTGCGGCCATCTCCCAATAAGACATTACCTGACGCCAATAATGATTGTGCTCGCCATCGAAACCGTAGATGACCTTCTGTAGGTCGTTCATGTTTTCCGGCCAGAACTCGAAGGCGACGAACTTGCGCGCCTTCCGCATCGTCTCTTCTGTACGAAGCTCATAAAGCTTCAATACTAACTGTGCGTCATCGATCGTCGCTTTTCCCATTGTCTCTCTCCTTTTGCCCGATCGCTCGCACGATCTGTATTAGGCCCTTGCCGAATTCTCTGGTTGCGGCGCAGCCGCTTCCACCACGCGTGAGTAATCGCACTCCACTTGCTTCGCCGCCGGCTTCTCTTCCGCCACCGCCGCAGCTTTGCCCCTCTTCTTACGCTTGGGTTTCTCTTCGGGCTCTTCCGCTGACTTCTTCGTGTTCGGGCAGACCCAAACCACACCCGCTTTCAGATTCTTCTCCAGTAAGTATGGACTGCCGCACTTCGGACACTTTTCCGCCACCGGCTTATAGTTCGAAGTGAACTCGCAATCGGGATAGTTCGAACATCCGTAGAAGTAATTTCCGCGGCGCGCCTTCTTCTCCACCAGCTCGCCATCCTTACATTCAGGACAGGGCACTCCGATGTAATTCTGCTTGATGTACTTGCACTCCGGATAGCCGCTGCACGAGATGAATTCGCCGAATTTCCCGTGGCGCATCACCATGTTTCGGTCACATTTTGGACACTTTTCTTCAAGTGCTACATCAGGTATTTTCTTGTTCTGATCCAGCCGTCGCGTCGTCCGACAAGTGGGGTACCCGGTGCATGCCATGAATTGCCCAAAGCGTCCGCGTTTGAGCACCATCGGCTGCCCACAGTTCTCGCACATGTCGTCGAGCAGGTCTTCATCGACAGCGAGTTCTTTGTCCGGCTTCTCTTTTGTGAAGTCGCAGCTTCCCTTTTTCTTTTTGTCGTACGCGGAGCACGCGTAGAACCAGCCGTGGCGTCCCCAACGCTCGATCAGCGGCGAGCCGCAGCGCTCACACACTTCGCCTGTCGGCTTCTTCATGGTCTTGATGTTGACCATGTTCTTTTCCGCGTACTTGATGTCTTTTGACAACTTCTTGTAGAAGTCATCCATCGCAACGGTCCACTTCTCGCGACCGTCTTCGATCTCATCCAACTCTTCTTCGAGCCGCGCCGTGTAATTCGGGTCGAAGATATCTTCGAAGTTATCGACCAGCAGGTCAGAGACGATCTCGCCTGTCTCGGTGGGCGAGAACCTGCGCTCGTGCTTCACCACGTAACCGCGGTCCTGGATGGAGCTGATGATCGCGGCATAAGTCGAAGGCCGACCCACTCCACGCTCTTCCAGTTCTTTCACCAGCGAAGCTTCGTTGTATCGCGGCGGAGGCTCAGTAAAATGCTGCTCCGGCTTGAGCGCTTCCAGCTTCAGCGTGTCTCCGGCTTCCACGTTGGGCAGCTTGTGTTCCAGCGCCTCATCGTCTTCATCTTTGGCGTCTTTCGCTTCTTCATAAACCTTGAGGAAGCCGGCAAATTTCAGGATCGAGCCTGTCGCGCGGAACATGTATGAGTCATTTCCGTTGTTCGCATCGATCTCAATGGTCGTGCGGTCAAACACCGCTGGCGTCATCTGCGACGCCACGAACCGCTGCCAGATCAGCTTGTACACGCGATACTCATTCGGCTGCAGGTACTGCTTCACAGACTCGGGATCACGCTCCACCGACGTTGGACGGATGGCCTCGTGCGCATCCTGCGTGTCTTTCTTTGACTTGTAGAAGTTCGCCGACTCGGGAAGAAAATCTTTGCCGTACTCTTTCGGAATATACTCGCGCACTTCCTGGAGAGCCTCAGGCGCGACGCGCACGGAATCGGTACGCATATAGGTGATGAGGCCGACGGTGTCGGACCCCATATCCACGCCCATGTACAGCTTCTGCGCGATGCCCATCGCCACTTTCACGGGCAATCCCAGCTTGCGCGAAGCATCCTGCTGGAATTTGCTGGTGGTGAACGGCGGCACCGGACGCCGCTGTTGCTCGCGCTTCTCAACATTACTTACACGCCAAGTGGCTTTCTCAAGCGCAGAGGTGATCGCCTGCGACGCGGCTTCATCAGAAATCTGCAGCTTCTCGTACTTCTCGCCATTTTTGCCGTAGAACTGCGCATCAAAATGCGGCGGCGTCTTGGCTGAGAGGTTTGCATCAATGCTCCAATATTCCTGCTTATTGAACGCGCGGATCTCTTTCTCGCGCTCCACGATAAAGCGTAGTGCAACGGTCTGTACGCGTCCGGCAGAGAGGCCGCGTTTTACTTTGTCCCAAAGCAGCGGGGATATTTTGTAGCCGACCAATCTGTCCAGGACGCGGCGCGCCTGCTGCGCGTCCACCAGGTTCCAGTCGATGTCGCGGGCGTTCGCAAACGCCTCTTTCACCGCGCGCTGCGTGATCTCATTAAAGGTTACGCGCATCACGGGGATGGGCAGCTTCTTCTTGCTGCCACGAGTCACGCCGAATTCTTCCGCAAGGTGCGCGGCAATGGCCTCGCCTTCGCGGTCCGGGTCAGGCGCTAGATAGACGGCGTTGGCTTTGCCCGCCATCTTCTTGAGCTTCGCCATGACCTTTTCTTTGCCAGGGATGATGGCCAGTTCCGTGGCGAAGTCGTTGTCCACATCGACGGACAATCCGCTCTTCGGCAGGTCTTTCACGTGGCCGAGCGAGGCTTCTACTTCGAAATCTTTTCCCAGATATTTGTTGATCGTCTTGGCCTTGGCCGGCGACTCAACGATGACTAATGATTTTGCCAATTTGTCTCGGTCCCTTTTCTTTGCTGACGGTGAAACTAACACGGACTCCGTAGAGCGTGTCAAACTTGAATTTTTCGAGCGCTGCTCTCCACGAGATAAAGGTATGGATGCCAGAGCTGCCATTTCGGTCGCAGAGCAGCCAACAACTGCAACAAAACAAAGGCGCGCTCTGCCGCCTCTGCAACGGTTTCTATTGACGCAGAAATCGCTGCGAGTGTACATTGCGCGGCAGACGTATAAAAGTTTGTTGGTGACAATATGCCCCCCGAAACCTCCACTGCCTCCGCCGCGAAACCTGCCTTAAATCTGCGGCGCAATTATTGGCTCGCACTATCACTCACGCCCGGCATGGGCGCGACCCGCTCACGCAAGCTGGTGAAACATTTCGGAGACGTGCAAGAGATATTTCGCGCGTCATTGACGGAACTTGAGGCGGCCGAAATTCCCGCCGAATCTGCACAATCCATCGCGCTGGGCCATTCGCTAACCGCCGCGGAAGAAGAACTCATCCGCGCAGTCTCCGCCGGAGCCGAGATCATCAGCCTGGATGACGATGCCTATCCGCAGACGCTGCGGAATATCTACGATCCGCCCGTCGTGCTCTACGTCCGCGGCGATGCATCACTCCTGCAAGCGCCGGGATTGGCGGTGGTGGGCACGCGACATCCCACGCCCTATGGCATCGGCATGGCTCAGCGATTGTCCAACGATCTTGCCGGCCGCGGTCTCGTCATCATCAGCGGGATGGCTCGCGGCGTAGACACGCACGCGCACAAAGGCGCGCTCGAAGCCAAAGGAAAGACCGTAGCCGTCTGGGGGACTGGAGTTGACGTGGCCTATCCGCGCGAGAACAAGAAACTCGCCGAGCAGATAGTCGCGAGTGGCGGCGCAATCGTCAGCGAATTTGCCATCGGCACCTTCGCCGCGCCGCAGAATTTCCCCATCCGCAATCGCATCATCAGCGGAATGAGTATCGGTGTACTGGTGGTCGAGGCCGGCGAATACAGCGGCACGCGCATCACCGCGCGCTGCGCGTTGGAACAATCACGAGACGTCTTCGCAGTCCCCGGAAACGTGACCAACAAGAATTCGTGGGGTCCGAACACGCTCATCAAGCAAGGCGCAAAGCTGGTCGCCACATGGGAAGACGTTTGGGAAGAACTCCCCACCCAGACCAAATTAGTGCTCGAACAAAATTGGGCGCCGAAGGAAGAACCCGCAAGCGTACCTCTTTTCAGCGACCAACAATTCACCCCTCAGGAAAAGAAAGTGCTCAAACTCCTCAGGCCCGACGAAGCCCTGCAGATCGACGAGATCATCGAAGCCCTTGAGCGGGACGTTTCATCTTCAGAAATCTTCGCTGCACTCTTCGAGCTCGAGATGGCAGGCAAGATCAAGCAGATGCCAGGCAAGAACTATGTGCGGAGTTTCTGAGAAGTACGCCATAAGCCGTCAGCCATCAGCAAAGACAATCCCAGGAGTTCACAAATGCGGAGATTCAAAGATATAAAAGCCCGGCAGAAGGCGCACTCTGTGACACTCGACGTTTACGAAGTTACTGCCGGGTTTCCAAAGCACGAACTGTTCGGCTTGACTTCACAGATGCGTCGAAGTGCCGCCTCGATTGGAGCAAACATCGCAGAAGGATGCGGGAGGAAAAGCAAACATGAACTAGGCCGCTTTATGCTGATAGCGATGGGTTCTGCCAGTGAGTTGGAATACCATCTCTTACTTGCTCACGACCTCAAACTGATTGACCCACCGGCACACCAACGTCTCGAGCACAGCGTCATAGAAGTAAAACGAATGCTAGCGGCATACATGCTTCAGCTCAAGGCTGATGGCTGATGGCTGATGGCTAACGGCTCACTACAGCCATTTACAATTGAGGCCTATGTCGCAAGCCCGCCTGCGCGTCTCCGCCATCAGCTTTCTCAACACCGCTCCCCTGATGTGGGACTTCGACTTCGGCGAACTTCGCCGTGACTACCGCGTGGACTACACCCTACCCAACGTCTGCGCGGAGCTGCTAAAGACCGGCATGGCAGACATCGGCATCATTCCTGTTGCGTCTTACACGACGATTCCCGACCTGCTTGTGATTCCCGACATCGCCATTGCGGCTCGCGGCGCAGTGCGTTCGATCTTGCTGATTGGCAAAGTTCCGGCGGAGAAGATGCAACGCGTCGCGGTGGACACCTCTTCCCGCACCAGCGTTGCGCTGCTGCGCGTACTCTGCCAAAAACTCTACGGCGTGAAGCCGGAATTTGTGCCGAAAGAACCAAAACTCAAAAACATGCTCGCCGACTGCGATTCCGCGTTAGTCATCGGCGACCCAGCGCTGCTGGCGAAGACCGACGGTTACCACGTCCGAGACCTTGCTACCGATTGGCAGAATCACACGGGCAAGAATTTCGTCTTCGCCTTCTGGGCAGTGCGCAAAGCCGCTCTTGAAGGCCAAGATACCGCGAAGCTCGTTCGAGACTTCCAAACCTCTCGCGACCACGGCCTCGAACCGCCCAACCTCGACCGTATCGCTAAGGAGTGGTCAGTTCGCCTGGGCCTCACAGAAGCCGACGTCCTCACCTACCTGCGTGACAACATTTATTACAAGCTTGATGCAAACTGCCTCGGAGGATTAAGCCTCTTCTACCAATACGCGGCCGAATGCGGAGCTTTGCCACTGGCTCGAGACGTAAGTTTTATCTAGGTGTCTAATCAGGCCAGCCCATGCTCAACATCAGAGAGCTGCCTACAAGTACAATCAAACCGAGCGAAAGTGTAAGAATGCGATGTTTAGTAGTTGTGGGAATTTTGCGATCATCGCCTTTCAGCCTCAAGGCTAAGTTGCCGTGTTCGTTATCCGTGGCCGAACGAAAAATCATGTAGATCGCGCACATAAGGCCACCCACCCCGATGGTTCTGTCGGCCGCGACAGAGTCAATCCAGCCGGTGTAAATACCAGCCACCAAGTAAACGCCAAACAGAACCTTAAGCAACTCCGCGACAACGACTCTCTTTTGAATTGCCAATGCACATCCCCGATTGATTTAGTGGACTCGAACTTGGCCGATTATAGGGGACACGTTAGAATTTGAAAGAGAAAATGTCCCTCACCAAATCCCAAGCCGTAGAAATGTTGCGTTCCGACGACCTCATCGGCATCGGCATGGAAGCCGACGCCTTCCGCCGCAAGCTGCATCCTGAGAACGTGGTCACATACGTCATCGACCGCAACATTAATTACACCAACTTCTGCACCGAGTACTGCTCTTTCTGCGCCTTCTACCGGCCGCTCAAGGGCAAGTTGGCGGCTGAGGGATACATCCTCGATTTCGACACTATCTTTGAAAAGATCCGCGAGACAGTCGAAGTCGGCGGCACCGGTATTCTCATGCAGGGTGGCCTGCATCCTGACTTGAAGATCGACTGGTTCGAGCGGCTCTTTTCGCAGATCAAGCAGCGCTTCCCCATGGTGCACCTGCATTGCCTGTCGGCGTCAGAGATCCTCGCCATCGCGGAGTACAGCGAGCTTCCTCTGCGCGACACCATCATGCGTCTGCGTGACGCCGGACTCGATTCCATCCCCGGCGGCGGCGCAGAGATACTGGACGACGAAGTACGCCACAAGGTCGCGCGCCTGAAGTGCCTGACTGAGGATTGGCTAGCCGTGCATCGCACCGCGCATCAACTCGGTATGCGGACAACTGCCACCATGATGTTCGGCGTCGGCGAGACGTTCGAGCACCGCGCCAACCACTTCCAGCATGTCTATGACTTGCAGGAAGAGACCGGTGGATTTACCGCATTCATCCCGTGGAGCTTCCAGCCGAAGAACACCGCGCTCGGCGGACGCAAATGGGACGAAGCGACGTCCGTCGAATATTTGAAGACGCTGGCCGTGGCGCGCTTGTTCCTTTCGAACATAAAAAATGTGCAAGCCAGCTGGGTCACGCAGGGCCTGAAGGTCTTGCAACTCGGGCTGCGATTCGGCGGCAATGATGTGGGCTCCGTGATGCTCGAAGAAAACGTAGTCCGCTCAGCAGGCGTGGCCAACCACACCACCGAGGAAGAACTGCGCCACAT
>JAICWB010000271.1 GCA_025935035.1 Terriglobales bacterium | reverse complement strand
GTGATGATGGTGGCGCCTGTACTCGTGACCGATGGTGTCGCGGCGAGGATGCCAAAGTTGCAGGCAGTGGCCAGCGGTGAAACGCCTGGAATGATCGCCGGGGGTGGCGGACACAAAGCCGCAGCGGTGGTGAATGTCCAGGCAAAATTTGCCGCCAGGCCATTACCGAACGTGTCCATCGCGCCGGTCGTGATGGTGGCTGTATATAAAGTGTTGAGCGCGAGGTTAGCCGCGGGAGTGAATGTTGCGATCTGCGTGGCGGCCACATAGCTCACCGCTCCGGCGACTGCGCCTCCAGCCGATGTGAGGGTGAATGTGGATGTGGTCAACGTCGCCGCATTCATGGGCTTGCTGAAGGTAGCGCTGATGATGGTGCCGTTCGGGCAAACGCCGTTGGTGGCGTTCGGCGGGGTCACCGCAGTGACCGTAGGCGGTGTTGTGGGGCTACCGGGATTGAGCGCCAGATTTGCATCCGGATCGCCGCAACCGATTTCCAGGCCCGCGAAGATCACTAAGGCCACGATCAAAAATTTATTCAGCTTATTCATTTGCATTTGTTCTCCTCTTTGAGCCCCAATGACTGAGCCTTGCCCAACGACTGCCTCACTACGCTCTGTTCACAACGGAACACACAGGCCTGCAACACTATCGGTGTTCAACGGCAATAGCTGGTCACAATTGCTCATGGCGATGCGTGCGTGTTTCAGCAGTGAGCAGTTGTGACCAGACTGGATGCTCACAGCCCAGTAGCTTTGCAGGGATAAGAAATAGATAGAGGAGATCCACTGTGAAGAGATCGAGTATCGCGTTTGCAATGTTTTGCTTGTTCGCGGTTTCCGCGCTGGCACAATCCAACAATGGGTGGCAGCTGGTGAGAGCTGACTATGGTTCAGGAAATAGCTGGGTCGATGTGACGACGCGTGTCCGCTCGCTGATTCAGAACAACGCGCTGAACTTCACCGTCAGCGGGGCGACGCTGGTCTCAGACTCGCAGCCGAGACGCAACCGCAGCTTGCGCTTGCAATTGAAAAGCGCCAATGGACAAGCGAAACAGGTCACCTATCGTGACAATCAGCGAGTGAACCTTCCCATCTCCTACGCTTCGGTCCGAAGTACTCTTCGTGTGCTTACAGCCACGTACGGTAGTGGAAATCGCACATTTGACGAGACGAATAGGCTCAATTCACAGGTCCGCGGCAACCAACTCAATCTTCAAGTGAACACCCCGAGTATGGGTGGCGACCCGGCGCCGAACCAGTCAAAGACGCTGAACCTTGAATATAGTTTCAACGGTCAGCGTCAGCAGGCATTGGTGCGCGAAGGCGATGTCTTGCGTCTTCCGTACAGCAACACCGTGAATGGCGCTCTCCTCATCAACCGTGCAACATACGGCTCGCAGAATCGCCGGACAGATGTGACTGATCGTTTGAATTCGCAGGTCCAGGGCAATCAGCTCAATCTGCAGGTCAACAATGACACCATGGGCGGCGATCCAGACCGCGGCGCAGATAAATCCTTGAATGTGGAATACACGCTGAACGGACGCAGCGAACAAACAACAGTTCGCGAGGGCGATACCCTTCGCCTGGCATATAACTTTGCCACCAGCAATCTGTTGCGCATCAACCAGGCCAGTTATGGTTCTTCTTACGGAACTTCTGACGTGACCGCTCGGCTCGCGTCGCAGATACAAAGCGACCAGATCAACATGCAGGTGAATAACAGCACGATGGGCGGCGACCCTTCGCCAGGACAATCCAAGATGCTGACCGTGCAGTACGCCTACAACGGACAGAGCAGCCAGGTGATCGTGAATGAAGGCCAGATGCTGGGCCTTCCCTACAACAGCAACGCGCGAACCAATACCAGCGGATTACTCCAGCGAGTGCGTTGTGATTCCACGCAAGCCAGTGGCTACGCGCGACAGTATTGCCCGGCGAACACGCAAGGTGGAGTCCGCCTGAATCGTACTTATGACGGGTCGCAATGCGTTCAAGGTTCCACCTGGGGATATGACAAGGGTGGCGTTTGGGTTGACCAGGGCTGTAGCGCAGATTTTGACCTGCAGGCCACTGGGCGTTCTGAGATCACAAGTTCGTCTGCCACGATCTTTAACGGCACTGAACTTTCCGTGCGCACCAACGAGCTGATCGATTCAAATACTGCCAGCCCCGGACAGACTTATTCCGCTCAGATCGCCACGGACATTCTTGATAGTTCAGGCGCGGTAACGATTCCCAGAGGTTCAGACGCGCGACTAGTCATACGCAGCTCTTCGGGCGGCAATGTAAACTCTTCGTCTGACCTGATACTCGATGTGGATTCGCTAACGATCGGCGGCCGCACCTACCAAGTGAGCACCGGCGACCTTGCGCAAAAAGGCGGGCAGGGTATCGGAGCTAATCAGAAGACGGCAGTGATGGTGGGCGGCGGTGCGGCGATCGGTTCTATCATCGGGGCCATCATGGGTGGCGGCAAGGGCGCTGCGATCGGCGCTGCGGTAGGGGCCGGTGCGGGTGCGGGCACAGAGATCCTTACCAAGGGCAAGCAGGTGAAGATACCGGCCGAGACCCTCCTGAGTTTCAAACTGGATCAGGACTTGCAATTGCGGGCCACGCGATAGATTTGAAGCTATTCCACTGGTTCGTTGGCGTTCTGCAGAAAAGTGCGGAGCGCCTTTTTCACATGGACGCTGCCGTTGTAATCGATCAAACCTTTTTTCCGGAATTGGTTCATGAAGTGACTCACGCGTGAGCGCGTAGTGCCAACCACCTGCGCGAGCGTAGCTTGGTCCACGTCCACCATCTGTTTGGGTTCCTGTGACGTGTGGCCGAATTCTGCGAGTTGCAGCAGCAGGCGTGCCAGGCGGCGCTCGCTGGAATTCACCAGCTGATCGATCAAGTCGTCTTCCACGCGGCCGATGCGCTGCAGCAGATATGCGATAAAAAGTTTTGCCAGGGCGGGCTCGTCATTCAAACGGCGGGTCATGGCGCGTTTGCTCACTTCATCCACGGTAGATCTATGGATCGAAGTAGCGGTGCAGGTCCGCAGGGTACTTCCCATCATGCATCCTTCGCCGAAGCATTCGCCTTCGCTCAGGATGGCGATGGCAGCATTCTTTCTTCCCGAAGATGTCATCGTCAGCTTTACGTGGCCCTTCTGCACGCGGAACATCGATTTCGCCGCATCACCCTGCGCGAAGACGACTTCCCGGTCGGCATAATGGCGGGTGGCCGTTGACGAGACTTTGTTGCTGAAGCCCCTTGATGCAAAATCGCTGCCCCGCCTGACCATATTTCCCCCGAGCGCTTTTCGTAGTGTAGGCGGTCACCAAGGAGTAAAACTGGTCAAAATTGCACGGT
The DNA here is from genome assembly GCA_025935035.1 of Terriglobales bacterium. Taxonomy (GTDB): domain Bacteria; phylum Acidobacteriota; class Terriglobia; order Terriglobales; family Acidobacteriaceae; genus JAICLA01. Next base: position 472 of record JAICWB010000271.1, on the reverse strand, counting down.
TGTCGGGGTTGTTCGCACTGATGGCGCAGAGGTTATCTGTGCAATCATCCGAGTTGTCATTCTTGATAACTCCACCTGCAATGTGCCGGAAAGCGTGCCGTGAGCAATATTGAACATTCACGGCCACCGGAATGGGCGTCTAATGGTGTTAGCGGAGTTCGTCCCGCGTTAAGGAATCCCTCAAATGAAAACAGTCGGCACCAAACTCGCGAAAAGCCAGCCCAACCGCACGAAGACGAATGGTGGCCCGAGTACCCCTCTTAAGGCAAGCAGGCTGGAGGCAAATCCCTCGACCAGGGAAGTGGGCTTTCGCGCCGCCGACTTCCTGAAGGACGCCGGTCTCGGCAAGGTCGTTACGGAATATGAAAAGAATGCCACCATCTTTTCGCAGGGTGACCCCGCGGTCCATATCTTTTACGTGCAAAAAGGCAAAGTAAAGATCGGTGTAGTCTCCGCTGAAGGCAAGGAGGCC
>JAICWB010000261.1 GCA_025935035.1 Terriglobales bacterium | reverse complement strand
TACGCTATTCATTTTTAAGTTCTCTCCCGGCGTCCACTTCGGCAGGCTCTCTACCGAAGAGCGTATGCGCAAATCTCTGACGCTGGAAGACGGCCTTGCCATGAAAGACCTCACGGCCGTTAAGAATGTGTCGGTGCAGGCATTCCCGCGCATCGGGGTGCCGCAGCCTCCGCAACCGCCGGCGCGGTATCAAGGCCGCGAAAGCGATGTCAGTTTTTCCGGGGTAACGCCGTCATTCGTTGAAGTGAACAACTTGCGCGTAGCCAAGGGCCGCTTCTTCGGCGAGACCGAAGATGAGCATCGCGAAGATGTCATCGTGCTGGGCTATGACGCCGGACGCGCTCTATTTCCGTATGAAGATGGAACACAAAAGCAGATAGTGATCGGCAACCAGACTTACACTGTCATCGGCATTCTGGAGCAGCGCAAGACCAATGTTTTGCGCGGTGCGGGCGCGGACAATCAGGCGCTGGTGCCGTATCGCACCTATCGCAAACATTTTCCGAATAATGATGAGAACTTCATCTCTGCGGAAGCTTATCCCGGAATGAAGTCCGTCGCTGAAGACCAGATACGCGGATTGCTGCGCCAGCGCCGCCGCGTGGCTTACAAGAATGACGATAATTTCGGCATCTCTTCTGCCGAGCAGATCGCCGAACAACTGCGCCAGGTGACTGCTGCCACCGCACTACTGACCATAGCCATCAGTTCCATCGGATTGCTGGTGGGCGGCGTAGGCGTGATGAATATCATGCTGATGTCCGTGACCGAACGCACGCGCGAGATCGGCGTCCGCAAGGCGATTGGCGCCCGTAAGCGTGACATCATTTGGCAATTCCTCACTGAGGCAATGACGCTCACCGGGCTGGGCGGCGTGATCGGTGTATTGATCGGTATAGGGTTCAGTCTGCTGATTCACCTGATCGCACCGGCGCTCCCCTCCGTCGTCCCAGGGTGGGCAATAGCCGCAGGAGTGCTCATCTCGATGAGCGTGGGATTGTTCTTCGGCATCTATCCGGCATTCAAAGCCGCGCGGCTTGATCCTGTGGATGCGCTGCGCTACGAGTAGCGACTACTTATCGTTTGCGTTCGGATCCGCGAGTGTGATGCTGGTCTTCGCGCGGAATTTTCGGTAATCGCTGTAATGATTTATCTGGTGGTCGCGAAACCCCTTGAAAAGCAAGACGCGACCCGTGAAGTTTGCTTCGACAGAAGTCGGTAGCCAGAGTTCATTGTTCACCAGCCCCTGGTCGATGATGAGCCATGACCCCTTTTGGATGCTGGCCACTAATCCTCCGCCCACTTTGAATGTATCCGTGAAGTGAACTTCTAAACGCGTGACTGCCCGGCCGGCTTCATCCACCCACAACGTTCCCGCTACTTTCTTCACAGCATTCTGGCCGATGCCGTTAGTCTTCGCGTCCGGCTTGCCATGAAAATCAAAGACGATCGTGTCGCGGCCGTTGCGAACTTCGCGGCGGGGATCGGTGAAATCGCAGATGCGGAGAAACGTCTCAACGCTGATGTCGTCTTTGTTGGGGTCTTCTTTGGCTTCTTTCTTCTTGGCCCTTTCGATCTCTTTGTCGACCCGTTCCTGCTCTTTCCTGGCTTCTTCGGGAGTCAGGTCATGACCATCTTTTTGCAGCAGGCGTGTTATTTCATGCTTGCCTACATAAAAGATCTCATGTTGCTCGACGTTGGTTTTTTTCACGCTGTCGTCCTTGTCGAGTTCTTCTTCTTTTGAATCTTCTTTGTAGATGTAATCCTTCTGTATCTTGTCCATTTCCTTTTGTCGCGCCTCCACGTCGTGCAGCAACGTGGCAACGTCAGGGAGAGGTTTGGCGTCATTGGGTGCGGCTTGTGCGCAGCACATCGAGACGCACAGCAGCAGGAGTACAAGATGGCGGACTTTCATTCGATGAACCATCCGCTGCGGTATGCGATCCACCAACTCAGGATAAGGATGGGGAAGGTGAGTATCAGAGACCACATGAACGGCAGCGTGAAATCAGCCACCAATCCAAGAATGATGAAGATCAGCCAAAAGATGCGCTTTTGCAATTCAGGATGTCCTTCAGGCCACTTTAGCTGGCTCTCTGTCCCCGCGCAAGCGCGCTTTAACGCGTTAAAGCAATGGTTTGGCTAGAATGTTGGTGCCGGGCGATGCCGTTTGTGAGTGGCAATGCCGAATCTCTTATCGCTTCATTGATGTTGTCTTCTTAAGTCGCAAGAAGGAGTGCCATGTCAGTTAGAAAAATTCTTTTGATCATGCTCTGCTTATGCACTGTGAGCGTTTGCGTCGCACAAAACTCCGCGAAACCGGCCACCAATAGGCGCGCGGCTGCGCATCACGAGAGTCGCCCGTCCGTATCCCAGCAGATCGCTGAACTCAAACACTTGATCGAGCAGCAGCAACAGCAGATCGATGAGTTGCAGAAGCGGATGGCAGCACGCGACGAGGCACAACAGCAGTCACAGCAAGCCGCGGAGCATTCACTGGCCCAAGCATCGGACGCCGCTACTAAGGCTGACACTGCTAAGGCCGCGGCAGTGCAGGCGACGGATTCAGTCGCGGCAGTGAATACGCAAATAGCGGGCCTGCAGTCGAACTCGGCCGTGATGATGAGCAGTATCCAGGAGAATCAAAAGAAAATTAACGCCGTCGAAAGTCCGCTTAGCTGGCACTTCAAGGGAATAACCCTCACTCCGGGCGGCTTTCTGGAGGCGACCACTGTATGGCACCAGCGCGCGATGGCGAGTGATGTAGCTACCCCATACAATTCCATCCCATTCACGAACTCAGACGCTGGGCGCCTCACAGAGTTCTACGGCTCAGGCAGGCAGTCACGGCTCACATTCCTCGCGGAAGGAAAGCTCGCGAACGCGAAGATAGGCGGCTATTGGGAGATGGATTGGCTCGGCGCGGGCGTCACTTCAAACAACAATCAGAGCAACAGTTACGTGAACCGCCAGCGCCAGATGTGGGCGCAAGTGGCGACTGAAAGCGGCTGGACTATCACGGGCGGACAAATGTGGAGCTTGGTGACTGAAACCAAAAAAGGCTTGGACAACCGCACCGAGGCGTTGCCCGCCGGCATCGACGCGAACTACGCCGTCGGGTTCAGTTGGACACGGCAATACGGCATGCGCGTGGCTAAGAACTTCGGCGACCAGGTTTGGCTTGGCATAGCGGTGGAGAACGCACAAGCCACATTCGCCAATCCCAGCAATTCGCCGAACAACTTCGTGTTGGGAAGCACCGGCAATTCCGGCGGGCTATTTAACGGCGGGGGCTCCGCCCCGGCAGGCGCGGCGCTGGCCAATTATTCGTTCAATTCTTTTCCAGACTTCATCGTTAAGGCGGCTTTCGAGCCGGGCAAAGGGCAATGGGGTCACTATGAAGTCTTCGGTATCCTCAGTCAGTTCCGCGACCGCGTTTATCCGAATGCGCCCGCGTCTGCGGCCGGCGCTTTCAATGACTCGCGCACCGGTGGCGGCTTGGGCGTGAACGGCAGGATCACGCTAGCCAGAAAGTTCGACTTCGGCCTGCACTTCCTCGGTGGCGACGGCGTTGGACGCTACGGCTCCTCGGGCCTGACCGACGCGACCGCTCGTCCCGATGGCACGCTGTCGCTCTTGCACAGCTTCCAGGGATTGGGCACTTTTGAAGTTCATGCAAAGCGGTGGGATTGGTACTTCAACGGTGGTGGCGAATACGTTGGCAGGTCCATTTACTTGAATGGGGCCGGGGCGCAAGTCGGCTACGGTTCCACCACCAACAACAATAGCGGATGCGGCACCGAAATTTTGCCGGGGACAGCGGGATTTCTTCCCAGCAATCCCGCATCGTGCGTGGCCAATACCCGCGCTATCTTTGAAGGCACCGGCGGGTTCTGGTTCAAACCATACAACGGCCCAAAGGGAAAAATACAGTTCGGACCGCAATATGAATATTTGGTCCG
>JAICWB010000137.1 GCA_025935035.1 Terriglobales bacterium | reverse complement strand
GCCTGCACCGACACATTCTTAACGGCCGTGAGGTCTTTCATGGCAAGGCCGTCTTCCAGCGTCAGAGATTTGCGCATACGCTCTTCGGTAGAGAGCCTGCCGAAGTGGACGCCGGGAGAGAACTTAAAAATGAATAGCGTATTCGGGCCAAAGTCGTTGAGTGACTCTTCAATGTTGCGACTCAACCCCACAAGGATCGACGCGACCGCGATCACGGTCGTGATGCCAATGACCACGCCGAGAATGGTCAGCAGTGAGCGGACCTTGTTCTCGCGCACCGTCACGAGCGCCATGCGAGCATTCTCACCAAGTTGCCATTTCATCGGCTCACCTTATTCATGGCGCATGGCCTCGATGGGGTCAAGCATTGCCGCTTTGCGAGCGGGATAGATGCCGAAGAACAGCCCGACCGCAGTGGAGACGCTGATGCCAAGCACAACGGCATAGAGCGGAAGCGACATAGGGATTGCGGTCGTCGCGTCAACGATCTTAGAAAGCAACGCGGCGATCCCCAGCCCTATCAGTCCACCTAGCGCGGACATCATTGCCGACTCGAGCAAGAACTGCAGCATGATGTCATTGCGTCTCGCGCCCAGTGATTTGCGGATCCCGATCTCGCGCGTGCGTTCGGTAACGCTGGTAAGCATCACGTTCATGATGACGACGCCGCCGATTACTAGGAACACGCCCACTACGCCCACCATCGCAGCTTCAATCGCCGAAGAGATGTTGCTCCATAGATCCATCAACCCCGCCGCCGAAGAAATACCGAACGTATCGTCTTGCCCAGGGGCCAGGTGCCGGCGGACGCGCATGATGGTGCGCGCTTCTTCCTCAGTCTGGACCTCCCACTGGGCTCCGCGTGATTGCACGTTGATAGACATGCCGTTGAAATGGGTGCCGTAGATCTTCAGGAAGGTCTGCACTGGCATGTAAACGAAGTTGTCCTGACTCTGGCCGAGCACGTTTCCGATGGCTTTGGCCACGCCGACGATGAGGAACGGCTTGCCATCGATCTCGATGGTCTTGCCCAGCGGGTCAAGTCCAGGGAAAAACTTCTTGGCTACATCCGCGCCGATCAACGTGACTTCGGAGCGGTGGTCGTCGTCAGCGTCGGTGATGTAACGCCCAAACTCGGGCTCTTCAACGTCCATGTCGCCGATGTTGGCGGTGACGCCGCGTACATCTACATCTTGCATGCTGTCAGTATTGAACTTCACGATGCCCGTGGTGCGCGCTTCCAGACCGACCGCTTTCGGCAGCGTCATCGTGTCACGCAGGGCCTCGAAGTCTTCATAGGTCACTTGCTTGTTGGTGCGTTGCGCCTTAAGAAAAGTCTTGCGGTCCGGAATGATGCCGTACTGGTTCACCAGAAAGACGTCAGCACCCATGTTGGCGACTTTGTCGGCAATGTATTTATTGGTGCCCTCCACCATCGAAATGACGATGATCAGGGTGGAGACGGAGAGGATGACGCCGAGCAGGGTGAGGAACGTCCGCAACTTGTGTACCCGCATACTGTCAAACGCCATGCGGGAAGGCTCACGCAAGGCAGACACGGATTTAGGCACACGAAGAGGCATGGCTTAAGTACGCAGAAGTGTAGCTGATAGTTTCGCCAAAATCGGCTTTAAAGACTCAATAAGCCACCTAGATAATGCGGTTAGACGCTTAATCCTGCATGGTGTTATCCGGTCCGTCACTAAAGCGCAAGAATCGCGGCGGGTTACGTTCTTTCCTTGTTTGACGCTGTTTCCACAAGGAACCTATAATAGTGTTGCCTGTTTCCGCAGACATTTGGGATTTAGTCGTCCATCCGCTACTGAACAGGCGTGAGCGAGGGCAGCGTCCTTCCTCAACAATCCACAAGGACAATCTGCCAGCAGATTCAAAGGAGTTCGACAACCGCACCATGAACTTATCAAGCATTCGCAACGTCATCATTTCGCTCGCAGCTACCACTGCTTTCGCCGTCGTAGCCGGCGCGCAAACATCAGCCGTGGGCACCAGCGCCCCGGCGGGCAGCGCTAACCTGACCAAGATCGGCGTCATCAACATACAAGGCGCGATCGTGAACACCAATGAAGGCAAGCGCGATTTTGAAGCCCTCACCAAAAAGTTCGAGCCCACGCAAGCCAAGCTAAAGGCCTTGAACGACGAGATCGAGAACGACAAAAAGCAACTACAGGCGCAGCAAGACAAACTCAACGACGAAGAACGTGCGAAGCGCGTCCGCGACATTGAGACCAAGCAGAAGAACCTGCAACGCCAATTGGACGACGCTCAGACCGACTTCCAGGGCCAGCAGTCTGAGCTCGGAAACCGCATCGCCAACAAGATGATCGCGATCATCGACAAGTACGCCAAGGCTAACGGCCTGGCGATGATCATCGACGTCTCTGGTCAGCAGTCACCGGTACTGTGGGCAGCAGAGCAGGTGAACATTACGCCTGCCATTGTTGACGCTTATAACACTGAGTCAGGCATCGCTGCTCCGCCAGCCGGGACCAATGCGCCTTCGGCAGTTAAGCCCACGGGCGCGGCAGCACGTCCTGCAGGAACCACTCCAGCGAAGAAACCTGTGACACCTCCCAAGCAGTAACTTTCTTTTGATCGAGCAGGCCGTCCTCGCGGGCGGCCTTTTTGTTTGCTTGCGACAATGCTAAAACAACAAAGTTCCTGCGTTCACGCGTCACCAGCGACACCGGACTCAACGCGAAAGTTTCTGCGGCACGAAAAATATAGTTCGCGAAAAACACTCGCGCATTGGTGTCTATTCCTGCCAATCGAGGAACCGAGCCTCGTCTTGGGAGGAACATCATGTTCGCAGAAAGTTTGCTTGAGTCAGCAGGCGGAGGACACACTCACCGTGGCTGGACGACCGCCGCATCCATCACCGTACAGGCGGTAGTGCTTAGCCTGTTCGCGATCATTCCACTTCTCTATCCTGACGCGCTGTCCATCGTGCGTCCGGAGACGATCAGTATTCCGCTATTTTCCGATGCACCCGTTCCGGTGAGTCGCGAGTTGCCGCATCCACAATCGGGGCCCACCACTCCGACGACGAATGCACCGTTCGTGCCCGCGAGCGATTCAGCGTTGCACTTCGGTCTCAATAGGCACGAAAGCACTGAGGTTGGTCCTCCGCCTCCGGTCGGATGGCTGCCCACTGGCAACAATCCTCCGCTGCCTGGCGGGACCGGGGGGCCAGTCGTCAGATTGGCTAGGCCGGACAAGCCCATCGCGATCTCGCACATGGACGAAGGCAGCCTGATCCACGACGTTAAGCCCGTCTATCCGCGCATTGCCGTCGAGTCACGCACTGAAGGAACCGTGATCCTGCATGCCTTGATCTCTCGCGAAGGCGCGATCGAGTCTCTGCAGGTGGTAAGTGGACACCCGTTCCTCGCGCACGCCGCCGTTGATGCCGTCCGGCAATGGCGATACCGGCCATACATCCTGAACGGCGAACCTGTAGAAGTAGAGACGCAGATCACGGTGAACTTCCACCTCGGCAACTAGGAGTTGCGTATGGCGATGGGATTGAATAAAGGCGGAGGGCTGACGTGCGAGATGAACATCACTCCAATGATCGACGTGCTCTTGGTGCTCATCATTATTTTTATGATGATCCAGCCACAGGAGCGCGGCGAGCCGGCGGAAGTGCCGCAGCAAAGTAAGACGACAGAGCCCGCGCCGCCCGATCCGAAGACCATTGTGCTTGAGATCTCATTGGGCACGGACAACAAAACGGTGCTACGAATCAACTCCAATGAAGTCTCACATGACGAGCTCGAGGCAAAGCTGCAAGAGATCTACAAAACGCGCGCTGAAAAAATAATGTTTGTGAAAGGAGACGCCAAACTGGATTTTGAACAGGTGGCAGATGTCATTGACATTGCTCGCGCCGCTGCCAGTGGCATTCGCATCGGCCTGATTACGCATGACATCGCGAACGCAGATTGAGTTTTTCCTTGTGTTTTCGCTGTGCAAATCATGTGCGCGAAATCTTTCCCACCGAGTTGTGGAAATGTTTGTGGAAAGGAACCACTGTGAAACTTTTACCCGCTATTTTTCAGCAGCTTACACTGATTGCATAAATGTTGCTGCATTGCTAACTGATAGAAAAATAACGGAGAAGAATCGGAACGCCAGTGTTAGAAGAGGCCGGCTTTAGGCGAGTGACAATCCCAAATTATTTGCACACCTAGACGCGTCGTTTCACGCCATTTGTTGACCCACTCTAGCGTTACTCGCCTACCTTCAAGACCGCCAGAAAGGCCTCCTGCGGTATGTCCACCTTGCCGATGCGCTTCATGCGCTTTTTGCCTTCTTTTTGTTTCTCCAGCAATTTGCGTTTGCGCGTGATATCGCCACCGTAGCATTTCGCGATCACATTCTTGCGGATGGCGCCCACGGTTTCGCGGGCAACGATCTTTGCCCCGATCGCCGCCTGGATAGCGACTTCGAACATCTGCCTTGGGATCAACTCTTTCATCTTGGACACCAATGCCTTGCCCCGCTCGTAAGCGAAGTCTCGGTGCACGATGATGCTCAGCGCATCTACCGCCTCGCCGGAAACGAGTATGTCCAGCTTCACCATGGGCGATTCCCACATGCCGGAGAGGTGATAGTCGAGCGACGCGTAACCGCGAGATACCGATTTCAATTTATCGTAAAAATCGAGCACGATCTCATTCAGCGGCAGCTCATAGGTGATCATCACGCGGTTCGACGTGACATATTCAAAATTCTTCTGCTTGCCGCGCTTCTCTTCCACAAGCTTAAGAATGCCGCCAACGTACTCTTCATTCGTGAGAATGGTGGCAGTGATCACCGGCTCTTCTATTTTTTCTACTTCCGTCGTCGGGATCCAGCGGGAAGGATTATCTACCTCCGCCACCGTGCCATCTGTTTTTGTGATGCGATATCGCACACCCGGCGCGGTGATGATGAGGTCAAGATTGAATTCGCGCTCCAACCGCTCTTGGATGATCTCCATGTGTAGCAGGCCGAGAAAGCCGCAGCGGAACCCGAAGCCCAGGGCCACGGAACTTTCGGGCTCGAAAAAGAAAGACGAATCGTTCAGCCGCAGTTTTTCAAGCGCGTCACGAAGAAGTGTGTGCTCGTGGTTGTCTACGGTGTAGATGCCTGCGAAGACCATGGGCTTGAGTTCTTCGAAACCTGCCAAAGCCTCAATCGCAGGATCGTCGTCATCAGTGATCGTGTCGCCGATCTTGGTGTCAGCCACGTTCTTGATGTTGCAGATCATGAAACCGACTTCGCCAGCGCTAAGTTCCTTGATCTCAACCGGCTTTGGCGTAAGCACGCCGAGCGCTTCTACGTTGAATACTTTGCCGTTTGACCATAAGCGCACTTTCGTGGCGAGAGTGATCTTTCCATTGATCACACGCGCGAGCACGATCACGCCGCGGTATGGGTCAAACCACGAATCGAAGATCAATGCCTGCAAAGGACGGTCCGACTCACCTTTGGGCGGCGGCAAGCGATGCACGATGGCCTCAAGCACATCCTCCACGCCTAGCCCGGTCTTCGCGCTCACGAGTAATGCATCGCTGCAATCGATACCAACCGCCTGCTCAACCATCTCTTTCACGCGCGGAATGTCAGCCGAGGGCAGATCGATCTTGTTGATGACTGGAATGATGTCCAGCCCATTGTTGATAGCGAGATATGCATTGGCTAGTGTCTGCGCTTCCACGCCCTGCGATGCGTCCACTACGAGGAGTGCCCCTTCGCAGGACGCCAGCGACCGCGAGACTTCGTAGGAGAAATCAACGTGTCCCGGCGTGTCGATCAAGTTGAGCTGATAGGTCTCGCCATTTTTCGCGGTGTAAGCCATGCGCACCGCGTGCGCCTTGATCGTAATGCCACGCTCGCGCTCCAGGTCCATCGCGTCCAGTACCTGAGCCTGCATCTCACGCGCAGTGACTGACCCGGTCAACTCCAGCAGGCGGTCAGAGAGCGTGGATTTCCCATGGTCGATATGGGCGATGATGGCAAAGTTTCGGATGTGCTCGCGGTCCACGTGTGTCCGTTCAGGGCTTGAAGATTGCCCCAGGTCCTTCAGTGCGAACTGCCAGGGAGGGCGTAAAGGCTCATTATATATGAACGTCTGCGCGCCCATTACTCGTTGTACTTTGTCATCCTGAGCGAAGCGAAGGACCCCTATCACTCTGCAAACTACGCGCATTCACCGCGACACCACGACAATGGACACAACGTGCGATCACGGCAGGAACCTATTCCGCAATCCCGTTGGCACCATCGGGCACATATCACCCTTATTCCGTCCAAACAGCCGATACCGCCATCGCGCGATCACGTCATACCCGACATCCGCGACGACTCGTGGCCAGATCGCAATGAATGCCGCGTGCCAGCCCAATCCTAGTTTCCGCGCCACATACTCTGCCGCCTTAGACTTCGTGAGCAGCGCACCACCCGCAGTCAGCACTACAACGCTATCCGGCAACTTCGCTCGCTCGCCCGCCGCAACCTGCGCGGCAAACGTCTCGCCCTGCAGCGGCGACAACAGAAACTTCCCTTCAGCATCATGCCGCAGCACCCACTTCACGAACCAGTGGCAGAGGCCACAGGTTCCGTCATAGAAGATGATGTGTTTGCCGATTGCCGTAGGCTGCATACAATGATGAACTTACTACGGAAAGAATACTGCGGCCGGAGGCGGAAATGAGAGCCACATTCTTCACATTTGCGATTGCCACGCTCGTCGGTACAGCATGCGGCCAGGAACCACCTTCCACGCCGAACGGTACATCGCAAGTTCGACCCGAGGATCAAACAGCGTCGAAAATGGCGGAGGCATTTGAGGCATACAAACGTGGAGACTTTTCGAAATGCGTCTCAATGTATGAACAAGTGGCCAGCGCTGCACCCGATAACGTCCAAGCGCAGAACATGATCGGTAATTGCGCAGAGCGTGCTAACGACTATTCACGAGCAGTCGCAGCATTCAAGCGCGCCCTTGAACTCATGCCGGACGAATCGCATAACATCTCCGGTCTGATGGAGACTTACAATCTCGCTGGCATGAAAAGCGAAGCAGACGCCCTGCGTCAGCACATACATGATCTTGGTCAACAGAAGCGGTTGCCCCCGAACTTTCACTTCGTGATCGAACGATTCGCCGTTGGCGACAAGAACGTGGAAGTGACGGAGTTTTACCCTGACTTAGCGGGCAAATTCAACTTTAAATACTGGTTCACAGTCACAGACAAAGCTAACAATAGTTATCGGATCGCGCTTGAGTCTGACGACATCGACCAGGTCTCTTACAAGAAAAAACATCCGGCAGATGCTGCAGCCGGCAAGAGAAGCTTCTCGTTGGATGGGTATTATCCTGGTCCCCGGCACGCGACTTTCAAATTTTACGACGGCGACCCGACCTATGAGACCGTCAGAGCTGACGTTCAGGATGCGGTCTCAGGACAAACTAAGCCGGAGAGTTCGACTGTGATAACTACGGCTCCTCCAAAATAATGTCTTTCGTTAATAAACTCATCTGGTTCGCCGTCGCCATACTCGCCGCGCTTGCGCTGGGCATGATCGCGCTCTCGCGCGGCGAATCCATCAATGCCATTTGGCTGGTCATCGCAGCCGCGTGCTCTTACGCGCTCGGCTACCGCTTCTACGCG
>JAICWB010000181.1 GCA_025935035.1 Terriglobales bacterium | reverse complement strand
TTTAAGCGTGGATATCTCGAACCACCCTTCGGCCTGCTTGCGCTCACCAACAATGCGTCCGCAATCGCTGATGAGACCATCAACCAGCGTCACATTCGCGCCGTACGCTTTGCACTCGACCAGATTCGCCATAGGCACATCTTTCGGCATGAAGATGAATGCCTGCATCTTAGCCGCCGCGCAATACGCCGCCAGCGCACTCGCGGCGTTGCCCGCCGAAGGTATCGCTAGCTTTTCGAATCCGTAATGCTTTGCCATGGTCACAGCCATGCAAAGTCCGCGCGCTTTGAAAGAGCCAGTGGGATTGACGCCTTCATCCTTGATCCACACATTGCCGGTCACGCGGCTGGGCAGCATCGGCGTAAAGCCTTCCCCAAGCGAAAACGCCGCAGTGCCGGGCAGCACGTCTGCGTATCGCCACATGGAATTCACGCGTCCTTGCAACGATTCGCGCGTGAACGTCTTCTTGATGGATTGCAGGTTATACCGGACATACAACACGCCCGCATCTTTCGGACAGAGTGTCTGTGAAACATCCGCGGAAAGTTGATGTCCGCACTTGGAACATTCAAGAAATGCGATTTTTGCCATGATGGATTCTTTCGATGAAAGCAGGATGAGACAAAAAGTTTAACACTCTAACGATGAGCGCCGCTGCGATGCTTCCTTGACGAACCTCCCCGCTGACCTGAATAATAAAAAGTTCCGCACAGGAGTGAACGCGCTCAATGTCAACCGCGGCAAGCCCCGGGCCACCTACATCTACATCCGCAAATGATCATCCGCACGGAATAGCGCCTCTGCGCGCCGGCCAAGGACACGAATTCTTCTGGCGACGCCTTCACTCCCTCAGCGGCATCATCCCCGTCGGCGCGTTTCTCTTCGAACACATCCTCATATCGAATGCCACCGCTATTAACGGTGCAACGGCGTACGCACATCAAGTTCGCTTCTTAGGAAGCTTGCCCTTCGTGCTCGGACTCGAGCTCTTCGGTATTTGGCTGCCCATTGCGTTTCATGCTCTTTACGGCTTCTACATCTGGTATCGCGGACGCGCTAACCTTATCAGCTATCCGTGGCTTGGCAATTGGATGTATTCCCTCCAGCGCTGGACCGGCGCCATCGCCTTCGCTTACATCATCTGGCACACCTACACCATGCGTTTCACGGGAGTTGATCTGCATGAGGTTCCCGGCGCATCGTTCGGCAAAGTGCAGCACGAACTTTTCATAACGCCCCTGTTCTTGTTTTACGTTGTCGGATTGATCGCGGCCTCGTGGCACTTCGCCTATGGCATCTGGCTCTTCTGCGCAAAGTGGGGCATCACCGTGGGCGAGCGCGCGCGCCAGAGATTCCTATACATCTGCATCGCATTTTTCTTTTTACTCAGTGCCGTCGGCCTAGCCAGCATGGCGAAGTTCCGCTCAATGCCGCAGCAACCTACAGACCCTGACGGGGCACGACAGATCGAATTGCAAACGAAATGACTATGGCGAATCCGAAGATCATCGTAGTGGGCGGCGGGCTTGCGGGACTCTCCGCCGTCATCAAGATCGCTGAAGCCGGTGGCAACGTCGATCTGTTCTCCATCGTGCCGGTGAAGCGCTCACATTCTGTTTGCGCGCAAGGCGGCATCAACGCGGCCAAGAACCTCAAGGGTGAAGGCGACTCCACCGAGCAGCACTTTGATGACACTGTGTATGGCGGCGACTTCATCGCCAACCAGACGCCGATCAAAAACATGTGCGACGCGGCACCGGGGATCATCGACCTGCTCGACCGCATGGGCGTTCCCTTCAACCGCACGCCCGAGGGCCTGCTGGATTTTCGCCGCTTCGGCGGCACGCTCTACCATCGCACCGCATTCGCCGGAGCCACCACCGGGCAGCAACTTCTTTACGCGCTTGACGAGCAAGTGCGTCGATACGAATCTGATGGACGCGTCACCAAGTACGAGCACTGGGAATTTTTAAGCGCCGTGCTCGATGGCAACCGTGTTTGCCGCGGTATCTGCGCCATGAACCTGCGCACCATGGAAGTTCGCACCTTCCCATGCGACGCGCTCATCATCGCCACGGGCGGCATCGGCGCCATATTCGGAAAGTCAACGAATTCCGTGGTGTGCACCGGCTCGGCGCAATCCGCGCTCTATCAGCAAGGCGCGTATTATGCGAATGGCGAATTCATCCAGGTCCACCCCACCTCCATACCCGGCGAAGACAAATTGCGCTTGATGTCAGAGTCTGCGCGCGGTGAAGGTGGACGCGTCTGGGTGCCGCGCACATTGCATGACAAGCGCGATCCGCGCAGCATACCCGAAGCTGACCGTTTCTACTTCCTCGAAGAATGGTTCCCCAAATACGGCAACCTCGTTCCACGCGACGTCGCAACGCGCGCCATCCATCGCATCGTTTATGAAGAGCAGCTTGGCATCGACGGCCAGCCGATGGTCTATCTCGACCTCACGCACATCGATCGTCACACGCTCGACCGCAAGCTCGAAGGCATTCTGGAGATTTACGAGAAATTTGTCGGCGACGACCCGCGCATCCATCCCATGAAGATCTTCCCGGGCATGCATTACACCATGGGCGGCCTGTGGGTGGATTTCAAGCAAGCGACATCCATTCCCGGCATCTTTGCTGCCGGCGAGTGCGAATACCAATACCACGGCTCGAACCGCCTGGGGGCGAACTCACTCCTCTCCTGCATCTTTGGCGGATTCACGGCCGGCCCTGAGGCTTTGAAGTACGCGAAGAATGTGGCGAAGACATCCGTCGAAGTTCCCAGCAGCGTGTTCGAGGCCGAACGTAAACGCCAGATGGAGATCAATTCGCGGCTCACGTCTTCCAGCGGCACTGAAAACCCGTTCCGCATCTGGCGTGAATTGGGCGAGATCATGACGCGCAACGTCACCGTCACGCGTTACAACAAGAACCTGATTGCGACTGACGCCAAACTGGTCGAGTTGCTCGAGCGCTATCGCAACATCAACCTTAGCGACAAAGGCGCGTGGGCCAATACGTCATTCATCTTTACTCGTCAGCTTTACAACATGCTGCAGCTAGCGCGCGTGATCACGCAGGGTGCGACGCGCCGAGATGAGTCGCGCGGAGCGCACTACAAGCCTGAATTCCCGGAGCGTGACGACGCCAATTTCCTAAAGACCACCAAAGCTTACTTCGCGCCAGACGCCGACGAACCGCGCTTCGAGTGGGAAATGGTTGACACCAGCATCATCAAACCGCGTCCTCGACGCTATGACATGGCGAAATGATTTGGAAAACGCAAATGATCCGCCAAAGCAAAAGCCGCCGATTCCGCTCAACCAGTCAGGGCACGGCTTCAGCAGTGCCGCACAACAATTTTTATTTGAGAGGGCGCGGCTTCGGCTGCGCCGCTAGCGCAACAGAATAGTTCGGGCTTTAGCCCCTGAGGTCAAATGGCTGAAAATACGGTTCGGCTAAAAATTAAAAGGCAAGACGGCCCCAACGCGCAATCACGTTGGGAAGAGTTTGAGATTCCCTACAAGTCCGGCATGAACGTGATCTCCGCCATGATGGACATCGCCGCTAACCCCGTCACCAAAGACGGCAAGACCACAACGCCCATCGCTTATGACTCGAATTGCCTGGAAGAGATTTGCGGATCCTGCGCCATGCTTATCAATGGCAAAGCGCGAATGGCCTGCTCGTCACTGGTGAAAAATCTTGAGCAGCCCATCACGGTCGAACCGCTTTCCAAGTTCCCGCTCGTGCGTGACCTCGCCGTGGACCGTAACGTCCTCTTTGAAAACCTCAAGAAAGTGAAAGCATGGGTGCCAGTGGACGGCACCTACGATCTCGGCTCTGGGCCGCGCGTCACGCCGCAGAAACAGGAGCAAGCCTATCCGCTGTCAAACTGTATATCCTGCACCATCTGCATGGAGGTTTGTCCGCAATTCAATGAATCCACAGGGTTTGTTGGAGCGGCCACCATCTCGCAAGTGGCTCTGTTCAATGACCATCCGACGGGCGCCGTCCTTAAGGAGGAGCGCCTTCATGCACTTATGGGAGATGGAGGCATCCACGAATGCGGATTCGCGCAGAACTGCGTGGAATCGTGTCCCAAAGGCATTCCGCTCACGCGCTCTATCTCGCGGGTAGCCGGGCAGGTCATGGTCCAAACGGTCAAAGACATATTCTCCCGTTAGGACAAACACTTTAGGTTGTCTGTAAATTCTTGATTACCATGGTTCAGCGACCATTTTTCCTTGTAGCGAATGAGCAACTCTGGATTAGAATCCACTTTCCAATATTCAGTACGTTTAGGGGCTGAACGCTTGCGCATCGGAAAATTCACCGCACTCTTCGTCATCATCGCAATGGCCGCGTCCGCAAATGCTTTTGGCGTCACTAAACGCTCCGCGCCGGTCACAAAGTTGAAATCGCGGAGCCATCATCGTGTGCGCCGTGTGGTCTGGAATCCTTTGATCCGCGGTTCCCATGAATCCATGCTGCGGCAGAACGAGGAGATCGACCGCCTGGGTCTTCCCCGCATCGAGGATGAAAGCCAGCTTGAGGAATTAAAAGCGAGTGACCAGTTGGTGCCGCTCGAAGATACCCGCTCATTCCAGGTATCGCCATCACTTGATCCTGATTACCGCTATGCCAAACCGTGGACGCGCGATTTCCTCGCCGACATGAGTGATGCATACTACGAACAGTTTCACACTCCACTTGTCGTGACCTCTGCGGTGCGCACGGTGGAATATCAAAGGAAACTTCGTCGCCGCAACAAGAACGCCGCACCTGACACGGGCGACACGGCCTCCTCGCATCTAGCAGGCTTGAGCATTGATATCGGCAAGCGTGGCATGACGCGCGCACAGCACAAGTGGTTTGAGAATTATCTCGCCGGAATGCGCGAACAGAATCTGATCGAGGCTGCGGAAGAACGTCGCCAGGCTTGCTTCCACATCATGGTGAGTGAGCGCTATGCGGAATGGCGCGACCGGCAGGCCGCCACTCCCGCTGCGGAAACTACCCTGCAAAGCCAAGACTAGTTATCTCGGACCTTTAGCCGAGCCCGGCGCTTTGCGCTGGGCTTTTTCATTCCTACATATAGAAGTGCGGCTGCAGGAATTGCGAAGCTACCAGTACCGCCGCCACAAAGAGATCGCAGGCCATCGCAACCATTTCATTACGGCCTTTGCTCTTGACGGAAGCGTGCCGCACACCGGCACCGCCGTAAAAGATGGCGGCCACGATGACCATGGGTAATCGAAACATTGGACGCCAGAGTGACATTACTGCGACAACGCCTATCGCGAGATTCGCTATTCCCATCTCGCGGATTACTGGCAGAACTTCGTCCCCTCTCATGTGAAATATCTGCGTCGCCGTAAAACGCGGCTGAAAGAACTGGCGCAGGCCGCCGATTATCAGCCGTACACCCACACTCCAGAACACGAACCAGGTGTCTATCAGGAGACTGTAGGGCAAGCCAAAATAATAGTGGTGTGCCACGATAGAACCTGCCGGAAGCAGGAACATCGTGAGCAGCACCACTAGAAGGTACATGAATTCCTAGGCTACCTACTTCTTGGACTTTGTGGTTTTAATCGTCAATCGCTTGCTAGGTGGATACGGCTGCAGACTTGGGTCATACATCGCGCCGTAAAACAGATACTGTTTCTCCACGTTACGCGGATACTCGATCTCAACTTTCTGCCCGTCCAAGGTCAGCATCGAGTTAATGCCTGCGAAGTATGCGGGCAGATTTAGCGCTTTGTAGCGCTCCACGACTTCGTCACGTAGTTTGGGATCAAACTTCACGCCGTACTTTTGCACGAGCGCCTTGATGCCGTCGTAGTCGCCCTCCGCTTTGATGCGCATGAGTTCGGCCAGCAGCATGCCTACGCCTTT
>JAICWB010000075.1 GCA_025935035.1 Terriglobales bacterium | reverse complement strand
GAGATTCTGGAGTGGTATGCGGCGAAGGTATTACACTTCCTGCGATCCTGTACTCGATGGTGCCGATCAGCGCCGACTTTCTTCCCACTGCCGCAAAGATTGACTCCATCAAATAAGTGGTCGTCGTTTTCCCGTTGGTCCCGGTCACTCCTGTCAATTTTAGTTTTTCGGCCGGCCACCCGTAGAAATTCGCCGCAGCTCTTCCCAACACGTGACGTCCATGCCCGGCCTCGATCTGCGCCCACGCGATCCCGTGTCGTGGCTTCTGCTCGGCTGAGTCGCTGGCGATCGCGACCGCGCCCTGGGCAATAGCGGCATTGATGTATTTGTTTCCGTCGGTGGCGCCACCTTTCATCGCAATGAAGGCGTCGCCTCGCCGCACTTTGCGCGAGTCGTACTGCAATCCCGTGACTTCTGTCTCGCCCGCGATTATCGAGAGAGTTTCAGCGCCGGCAAGCATTTCTTTCCACTTCATGCCTTGATTATAGTGGAGGAAATTCTCCACACTTTAGGACG
Source organism: Terriglobales bacterium (assembly GCA_025935035.1). Taxonomy (GTDB): domain Bacteria; phylum Acidobacteriota; class Terriglobia; order Terriglobales; family Acidobacteriaceae; genus JAICLA01. The sequence continues at coordinate 11,800 of JAICWB010000075.1, read as the reverse complement.
AAAACCGCAGTTTATCTTTCGAATCTCACCATCACATGCGCACCAGGAGCAATGCGCTCACCCGGGTTCGGCACTTGCGATTTCGCGACACCTGAGCCGACGACATCGATCTCCACTCCTGCATCCTGTGCCGCTTCCAGCGCCGCCCGCACCGTCTTGCCCAGGAGCTTCGGCGCGACCGCTTCGCTCCCTTCCGCCAGGATCACGGTTCCATTCACCGGCGGCACTGGCCCAGGATGCTGTTCTGGCTTGGCCGCAACCATTTCAGGCGCAGGCTTTGTCTTGGTGCCAGTTTGCGGTGTGAAAGAGGCTGCTAGTAACCGCGCATGTTCTGATTCTTTGATCGGGCCGGTGGAAAGTGGCTTCATCACCGCAGTCTCAGACTCGGCCGCGACAGTCGAGTCGCTTTCATCGAGCGAGAACCTGTCTGGCGAACCCTCCTCGAAATCGGACGGTTTCGCCGACGCGCGTATCATCAGCCTTTGCGAATTGTGAAGGTCCGCGTCATGCGGAACATTCATATATGCGAGCACTTGCTGCGCCACATGCTCGAAAAGCGGCGCCGACACGCCGCCGCCTTCGTGTCCGCCTTGCGGTGAATCCAGCATCACTGAGATTGTGACCATCGGCTTGTTCACCGGCGCAAAACCCGCGAAGGAGGCAATGTAGTTCCTCGCGCTGTAACGTCCGGTAGCGGGATCGATCTTCTGTGCTGTTCCGGTTTTGCCGGCTGACGTGTAACCGTTCAAGATCGCTTTCTTGCCCGTCCCGAACAAAACCACATTCTCAAGGATCTTTTTCATCTCCACGGCGGTAAGTGGAGAGATCACTCTTCGTTGACCATTCGGCTTGAATGCGATCGTCTGCATGTGCGCACCGCTCGATTCACCCGGGGCCAATTCGCCCGCAACAAGACGCGGCGGCGTATAGACGCCATCATTAGCGATGGTCGAAACCATCGACACCAACTGGACGGATGAGACGCCAACCTCTTGCCCCATCGAGATCGAGCCGATGCTTGATTTCGTCCACCGCTCGGGCGGCCTCGCTATCCCGCGGGTTTCGCCGGGCACTTCAACTCCGGTCTGCGAACCAAAGCCGTATGCGCGAATGTAGTGGTCCATGCGCTGGTCGCCGAGTCGTAGTCCTAGCTTGATAGCGCCCACATCGCTCGAGTTCTGCATGATCTGCGTCACGGTCAGATTGCCGTAAGGTTTGTGGTCATGGATCACGCGGCCGAACACCGTGATCGCGCCCATCTGGCAATCGATGACCTCATCCGGCTGCGTGAGTTTTTCTTCGAGCGCAGCGGACAACGTCACGATCTTGAATACCGACCCTGGCTCGTAAACGTCACTCACCGCGCGGTTTTTCAGTGCGGCGGGTGTCGACGTGCGAAACGAGTTGGGGTTGAACGTGGGGAAACTGGCCAGCGCAAGTATTTCACCCGTGTGCGGGTCTTGCACGACCACAGTGCCTGCTTGCGCGTGCGTCTGGTTGATCGTCGCCTGCAGTTCACGTTCAGCGATGAACTGGATGTTTTCGTCGATGGTCAGGACAACATTCTGCCCCGGCTCAGGCTGCTTCTCCACGCGGCCAAGCGAACGCTGTTTCGCATCCACTGAGACCAACATCTTGCCCGGTTTGCCCCGCAGCTGCTCGTCGAAAGAGCGCTCGATGCCGCCCAGGCCTTCATCGTCCAATCCCACGTAGCCGAGAACCTGGGCTGCTAAATCTCCCTTCGGATAGAAACGTTTGAACTCCTTCTGGAAGTAAATGCCTTTCAGATTCATACCGCGTAGCCGCTCACTCTGGTCGGCATCGATCTTGCGCGCGATCCACGTGAAGTTTCTGGACGATTCGATCTTCGCCAGTATCTCCTTCGGTTCCGTGTGGAGCACTTGCGCCAGCAGACTCGCTGCAGTCGCCGGATCAGGTATCTCGGACGGCACAGCAAACACTGAATCCACGCTCACCGTCATGGCAAGCGCGCGCCCATTGCGGTCATAAATCACGCCGCGGCGCGGGGAGACTTCTACGGTGCGTTGTTGTTGCCGCGCAGCACGCTGGCTGAACTCGCCATAGCGCACCACTTGCAGCACGACTAGACGATATCCGATCAGCCCCACCCACAAAAGAAGGAATGCGGCCAGACAATACAGCCTCAACTTAGGATTTGGATTGGAAGTTTTTTTGGCGCGAGCAGGCTTTTGTGGATTGGCATTGCGAACGTTCTTCGGGTTTTGTTCCGCCATCTCCGCCTGTCCGTCTTTTAGATAACAAGATGGCGGAATCGCCGTTTAGCATTCCGCCATCTGCAGGTCACCTTAACCGACCCACTAACATTGAGCTAAACCTATTGCGTCGCTGCGATCACCGCTATCGAAGAATCCGTCACGCTGGCCAACATCGGTGAAACCGGCGATGCCGTGTTATCGAAGTGCTGCATCTGTCCCGGCATTGGCGCTTCAAGTCCCATGCGACGCGCCAGAACATCAATACGCTCCGGATCACGCAATGTGGCCTCTTCCAAACGCAACGCACGATTGGCTTCGATCAATTCCTCGCGCTGTTTCTTCTGCGCTTCAATCTTGTAGCCGTATTCGATCGAGCTGAAATGTTGGAACGCATAGACCATCACCACAAAGAACAGCACCGCAAGCGACATGGCGAACATGCGGTTCTCACGAACCACGCGATGGTCTGTCACCTTCACCAGGCGAGTGTTGTCGATGTTCTTGGAAAAGAAGATCTCCGGCGTGCCGACGCCCGGCATGCGGCGCTTGACGCCATCCGCGCCCGCCACGGGCGAGTAGATGCCTTGCACGCGCGGCGCGCTCTTGCCCTGCCATTCCAGATTGTTCAACCACTGCGCTACTGACATCTATGCAACCTCGTGTACCCGCATCTGCGGTCTCACATATTCGTTCACGTACATGGCATAAGCCTGTACGTTGGCGCGGGTTTTGGCCGCAGTCTTTTCTTCGGCAGTATGCTGCTCAGCAACCTTCACTGATTCGATCAGGTCGTCAATCACAGTTCCTCTGTACATAGCTTCCTCCAGCTTCCTTAAGAAGCCACCAAAACTTATTTCCGGAGTGACATCGAAACGGTGGGATAAATACTGTGGAATTTTCGCCCTATTTTGTTAGAGAGGACGATGCCACCCCGGAACCTCTAACGGCTAGCCCGATTCCACCCGGACTCGCCGCCTTAAACTTTTATTGCGGCCCTCAACTTCGCGCTGCGTGACCGCGGATTGCGTTCGACTTCTTCCTCGCCGGCCGTTACCGGCTTCTTCGTCAGAATTTCCCAGCGCTTTGGGCGGGAGTGAGCGCCTTCCCTCAGCGCGTCTTTCACTATCCTGTCTTCCAATGAATGGAAGCTGATCATCACCAGCCTTCCACCAGATTTAAGGACGCGAAGCGCTGCACCACCTTTATGTGGGCCGGCTGGTTTTCCGAGAACCAGCGCTTCCAGATCGTCCAACTCACGGTTTACGAATATTCGGATACCTTGGAAAGTCAGCGTCGCAGGATGAATTCGCTCTTGTTTCATTGGCCGGGCGGCGGCCGATATAACTCTTGCCAATTGAGCGGTCGAATGTATCGGCCGCGCCCGTACAATGGCTCTGGCGATTCTCCGCGACCTCCTTTCCTCACCGAATTCGTAAATCACATTCGCGAGGTCTTCTTCGCGCATGCGGTTTACCACTTGTTCGGCGGTACGCTCACCCTGCGGATCCATCCGCATATCGAGTGGCCCTTCCGCCTGAAAACTGAAACCCCTTGCGGGGTCTTCTAGCTGCATGGAGCTGATACCGATATCTGCCAGCAACCCGTCCACCGAATTCGGCGGAACATGTTCGGCTATCTCAGCAAAGCTCGCATGCAGGAGCGTGATCCGCGGCCAGTCATCTTTCAATTCCTTTGGCGGCTCGCTCAAACTCCGTTTTGCCTGCTCCAGCGCATGCGTGTCTTTATCGAACCCAATCAAATGACCCTGTGCGCCGAGGAGCTTTGCGATAGCGAAGCTGTGTCCGGCCAATCCCAAGGTCGCGTCGATATATGTCCCACCGCGCCTGACGGCTAAAAAGTCGATCGCTTCTTTTAAAAGAACCGGAACATGGCCAAACTTGTTTTTGTTCCCATGTCCCGCCCCCTGAGGGGCGTTGTGCTGCAAAATGTCTTCGTCTTCCGCCACTAGATGCCCAGTTCGTCGAGCGTCTTTTCATCCTCGGCTGAAAGTGGTCCCTCTACCTGGGCGCGCGCCAGATCCATGTTGCGCACTTCCAGGTAAGTCAACATTCCCATCACCGCTACCTCGCCCTTGATCTCCGCTGCTTCCCGCAGCACTTGGGGCATCAGTAGCCGGCCTTGCGCATCCATCTCCACCTGCTGACCGTAATAGTTGGTCCGCATCAAAAAAGCCTTCTTCGCAGGATTGAAGTTCGAGAGCTTCGCCAACCGCTCCTCGATCCTCTGCCACTCCTCGAAGGGATATATCTCGGCAACCTTGCCGTCCCGACTGGTGATATAGAATTGCTGCCCGTATTTCTCGTCGAGAGTCCGCTTGAATTCCGCGGGGACCTTTAAACGGCCCTTTTCGTCGACGCGAGTTGGGTGATTGCCGCGAAACATTGTTCTTTGCTCTGCCCTTACCGGGCCGGTCGCTCAAATTCCTGGCCGTTACTGCGGCCAACAAGGAGGTAAAAGCGATAGCGATTTCAGGTTCCGTGGGTGTTTCTAGCTCGGTATTTGGGTTTTTTTGCTTCATTCGCCCTTTGCCGATGTTTTCAACTACTTTGCCCCACTGAACCTAATATTTCTTCCACTTCTTACCACTTGTTCCCACATCCTATACCTAACTGTATTCGTGTCAACAAAATTATTTTCCACAGATTGAGGATTTCTGCGCTCGCCAAGCCTGCGTACACAGATTGTGGTGCGCCTTGAACGCCACCACTATTAGGAAGGTTTATTACGATGGTTCAGAGAAGCTGGACTGTGAATAAAAAACTTGCCGCAAAACGAGGTCAGTTGATCTTCGAGGTGTAATACCCCGTCCGATGCCGCACATGGTATCCCGCAGCATTGGTTTCCACCGGCTCATCTTCCCCATTTGAAGACTTATCTTGGTCGGGATTTCCCTTCACCGTGAGCGTGATGCGGCGAAAATCTGAATCCGCCAAACGCTGCGAGGGATAGTAGCCCAACAAATACTGAGTCCGCAGTTCCCGACTGATCTGTCGGAAGGCATCGTCCAGCGATTTCGGACTATCCGCAAAGTAATGCTTGCCGCCTGTGTCATGCGAAAGCTGCATCAATGCATGTTCGCCGCCGGTGTTCCTGCCGGCGTTCGATGCGATAGGAACGATGATGATGCTGTAAACCAATGCATCCGCTTGTTGGGCCGCACGAACCGCCTCAGGATACTTCACCGCACTCGTCGTATCCCCACCATCGGTGATCAACACCATCACCTTGCGACCATCGCGTTCCGCAAGGGCCGTGCTCCCGAGATAGATCGCGTCGTACAGAGCCGTAGAAGCTCCGACGTGAACGCTGTTAATACCGCGCTCAATACGTTTCATGTCAGAAGTGAAACGCACCAACTCTTGCACAGTCTCATTGAATTGATACAGGGCGAGGGTATCTTTCGCATGCAGCGTATCCGCAATGAATTTGCGGGCGGATTGCAACTCCAGCTTAATGTCTTGCCGCACGCTGCCGCTCGCATCGATCGCCAGCACGATCGATAACGGTATCTCGGACTGTTGATCGAACACCGCTATCTTCTGTGGAACCCCGTCCTCCGCGATAGCGAAATCATCTTTCTTCAGGTCCACGACCGGGGCGCCGTTCTGATCAGTGACTGTGGCGAAGACGCTGACGAGCTTCACATTCACTTTGAACGTGCTGCCTGGTTGTTGTGATTGGTCTTGGATCTTAGGCGCGGCCCTACCCGCGCTCCCCAGCAGTGCGACGAGACACAACAAAAGGATGATGCGCTTCACTTAGCTGGAACGCCCCCTGCGCGAAGTTTTGCGTCAGCGCGGATCTCTTCCGGAAACGGTTCCCCATCGGCCCAAACAGCCCCATCGACGAAATGTTCTTTCTTCCAGATGGGCACAGTCTTCTTCAACGAATCGATCAACCAGCGGCACGCATCCATCGCGGCGGCACGATGCGCCGACGCCACAGCGATCAGAACACTCGTCTCGCCGACCTCCAGCTTGCCGAGCCGATGAACGATGGCGACTTCCCTCACCGCGAACTTCTGCTTTGCTTCGCACACCAGTACTTCCATCTGTTTCAGCGCCATCTCCTCATATGCTTCATAGACGAGAAACAGCGTCTTCCGGCTACGCGTATTGTTTCGCACGATTCCATCAAAGACGCTGACGGCCCCATCTTCTGCGCTCTTGATTCCGTCGGCGATCTGTTGCCCGTCTATCGGCTCCCGAACCAGCGCACAACGCGGCATACCACCCGAGACGGGCGGCAACATCGCAACTTCGTCTCCATCATGGAGAACGTCATTCAATTGTGCGTATTCTTGATTGATAGCGAAGGCGAGCACCTTGCGGAAGTTATCTATTACATCAGTGTGCCGGATTCGATCTTCCAGCAAGTCGCCAAGGGTGGCCCCTTCTTGCAACTGCACATCCTCCAGTTGCCGACCCACGGCGTCCTTCAACATTCCGAAATAAATGACTCGAACCTGCATCATCCTTAATTGTAATCACTTAGAGCTGATGCCGCGATGTTAGTTCCGAACCGTCGCCGCCGGTCACGCGCACGGCACAAACTTGCGTGTGCAGACAATTGCACTCAATCCGCAATCCTTTTCGTATCGCTAAGCGAGCTAAGTCTCCATCCTGCTGAAATCAAAGATTATTGCGATTGGTATTAAGGTTGCAACTCTTCCGGTGTGCTTGGACTCAACTGAGCCCAGCCCATTGAAGAGGAGAGAGTAAATGAGAACACTTAAAGTCGCCATCCTTGCTGTCGGGCTACTGTTGGCCACGAGCGCTTTCGCTGACACTTACCAATGGACCGTCAATTTTGGCGCGGCGGGACCGGTAGGTCCTTCGCAAGTAGTCTTCAACACGAACTTCCTGAACCCTCCGGCACAAAATACATTGATCGCGAATCAAGCGAACCTCAGCGCTATCGTGTCTGTGACGGCGCCAACCAATATGTTCCTGGCTCAGCTTGAGGCAAGCCCCCAGTCTTGCTGCTCCGGGGCAGAAGTTGATGTCGTGTGGGACATCAATGGCCAACCCAGTCAGTTCATCAATCAGATCCTGAGCGCCAACGGTGGCTTTGTTCTGGGCAACAATTCTGTCACTGGCAACTATGGCGGGGATTTTACAGGACAGGGCACTTTCTCGGGCAGCGTCAACATAGAAGACCTCACCACTGAAACTCCCGAGCCCGGCTCTCTCGCTCTTCTTGGCTCCGGACTCATCGGTTTGGCGGGAGCAGTACGCCGCAAGCTAGTTCGCTAGTTTCGGTCAGACTTCCGCAAAATGAGAAACGCCCGCTGGGGGAGCGGGCGTTTTTCTTTTGTATCCGAACTACTTCGTACTCGCCAGCACGCGTTCCTGTTCTGTGGCATCGATCTTTGTCTCCGCCGTGCTATGCGGCAGCGAGATGGCGAGCGCTTCATCGATGCTGTTCACGTAGTGCACTGTGACTCCATCCAGTTGACCTCCATCAAGGTCCTCTTCCACATTTTGTCGATTTTCCGCCGGAAGTATCACATCACGGATACCCGCTCGCTTTGCCGCCAACACTTTTTCTTTGATACCGCCCACCGGTAAAACATTCCCACTTAGGGTGATCTCTCCTGTCATCGCTGTGTATGGCCGCACCAGGCGGTCTGTCAGCAAAGAAACCAGCACTGTAGCCATAGTCACGCCCGCAGAAGGGCCGTCTTTCGGTATCGCACCAGCCGGCACGTGAATATGGAGGTCGTTTTCGCGGAACACCTCTTCATCGATGCCGAGCTGTTTCGCGTTCGACCTAACCCACGTAAGCGCCGCTTGCATCGACTCCTGCATCACCTGGCCGATCTGGCCGGTCATGGTGAAGCCGCCCTTGCCCTTCATCTTGTTCGCTTCAATGAACAAGATGTCACCACCCGCCGGCGTCCACGCCAAACCCACAGCGACTCCGGAACGTTTCGTGCGCTCGGCGATCTCACTATCGACCCGCACTTTGATCCCGCCCATGAATTCATGGATAACATCATTGTTCACTACCAGTTTGTCAGTCTTGCCTTCAGCGATGCGCCTCGCTTGCTTACGACAGACTGTGCCGATGGTGCGCTCCAGGTTCCTCACGCCGGCTTCACGCGTGTAATGCCGGATCAAGTAACTGATCGCAGAATCCGGAAACTCGATCTGTTCAGCCGTGATTCCGTTCTCTTCGATCTGCCGCGGCACTAGATATCGACGCGCGATGTGCAGCTTCTCTTCTTCGCTATAGCCTTGTAGCTCGATGATCTCCATGCGGTCGCGCAGCGGCTCCGGGATCGGATCCAACTGGTTCGCCGTGCAGATGAACAATACCTTTGACAGGTCGAACGGCACGTCAAGGTAGTTGTCTCTGAACGTGGAGTTCTGTTCCGGATCCAGCGTCTCAAGCAGCGCCGACGCAGGATCGCCCCGGAAGTCCCGTCCGAGCTTGTCCACTTCATCCAGCATGAACACCGGATCGTTGGTCTCAGCTCGGCGAATGCCCTGTATCACTTGTCCCGGCAAGGCGCCTATGTACGTTCGCCGATGCCCGCGGATCTCCGCCTCATCATGCACGCCACCTAGTGACAGCCGGGCAAACTTCCGGCCAAGCGAACGCGCAATGCTGCGGCCGAGTGAAGTCTTTCCCACGCCCGGAGGCCCCACAAAGCAAAGGATAGGCCCCTTCATGTTCGGCTTCAGCCGACGCACAGACAGGTAATCCAAAATGCGGTCTTTCACCTTCTGCAAGTCATAGTGGTCTTCATCGAGTATTTCTTTTGCCTTTGGAATATCGACCGTACCGCCAGACGATTTTGCCCATGGCAGCACTGCCAGCCACTCCACGTAATTACGCGTGATCGAATAATCACCCGCTGCTGGAGACATGCGCGAAAGACGGCTCAATTCCTTGAGGGCTTCTTTCTTTACCTCTTCCGGCATTCCGGCCGCTTCAATCTTTTTCTTCAGCTCCTCAACATCGCGCGAGTTCTCGTCCTGCTCGCCCAGTTCTTTCTGGATGGCTTTCATCTGTTCGCGCAGATAGTAGTCCCGCTGCGACTGCTGAACCTGGTCTTGTACTTCGCTCTGGATCTTCGTGCGCAGTTGCTGCACTTCGATCTCTTTCGCCAGGTGCTTGTTGATGCGCTGCAAGCGCGCGCGAATGTCGGTGGTCTCTAATATCTCTTGCTTGTCGCGCGTCGCAAGTGACGGCAATGAAGAGCCAATGAAGTCCACCAGCCGTCCCGGCTCGTCAATGTTCATCGCCACGGTCTGCAGTTCGTCAGAAAGAGTCGGCGATCCTGTCACGATCTGCTGGAACAGTGTCAAAACATTGCGCTGCAGGGCCTCTACTTCTGGCGATTTATCTGGCGCCGGCTCTTCGAGCGTCACGCTCTCCGCCTGCATATAAGGTGTGAGCTGCGTGTAATTCTTGATTCGCACGCGCTCGGTGCCTTCCGTGAAAACGAAAAGGCTCGAGTTGGGCATCTTCACCACTTTGTGCACCACTGCCAACGTGCCGATCGAGTACAAGTCAGTCGGTACGGGCGAATCGATGCGAGCGTCCTGCTGGGCCACAACGATTATCTGTTTGTTCTCGCCCAGTGAATTAATGAGTTGGACGGAACTGTCCCGGCCCACCGTCAGCGGCAGGACGGCGTGTGGAAATAACACAGTATCTCGCACCGGAAGCACGGGTAACGCGCTCGATTGGCTCGGTTTAGGAGTGTTTGCTTCTTCCTGCTTTGGCTTGTCTTTGGCCATTCTGTTTACCTTGAGTGTCTTTGTATCAACTATTGATGACTTCGACGGGTGAAAAGATGCAGATGCCATCCTCTCTCTGATGTCGCGGGATTCTACGCCTCGCCTTCATCGGCAAGCAAATGTGCGCCAAGTATCTTCATTAAATTTCATTAATCAACGGTGGAATCGTCGGTTTCGCATAAAGGCGGGCTTTCCGCAGGCCGAAAAAGGTAATGACGTTAGTCACCCAGAGAAAGGCAAAGCATTATGACACCTAAGATTTTCAGCTTCGTTCTACTCGTTACGGCCGCATTCGGCCAGAATCTCGCGCCGACGGCAGCCCCACGCATGATTCGTTTCAGCGCGCAAATCAGCGCCTCTCAGACCGAGCAGCTACAGACCCTTCAGCTTTCGTTCGCGTTGTACTCAGAACCATCTGGAGGATCTTCGCTGTGGGCTGAAACTCAGCAAGTGAAGGCTGAAAATGGCAGATTCAGCGTGTTACTCGGATCAACTCAGCCGGACGGCCTCCCTGTATCTCTTTTCGCGTCCGGTCAAGCTTTGTGGGTCGAATGGCAGGTGGTCGGCCAGGAAGCAGCACCGCGCGTCCAATTAGTCAGCGTCCCTTACGCGCTAAGCGCAGCCAATACAGAAACTCTTGCCGGTCATCCATTGTCAGATTTCGTCCTCGCCTCGACTCCTATAAAAAATGGATCAGGGGAGACTGAGCGCATGCAGCGGCAAGGCCAACCGGCGCAATCCACTGAAGGTGGACCATCCAACATGCTGGCAAAATTCGCCGGTTCGGCCACCATCGCGTCGCAACTCTATGACAACGGCATGTCAGTCGGCGTGGGCACGATCGCCCCGTCTGCAAAACTCGAAGTTGCAGGAGACCTCAAGATCAGTGGCGATGGGAACGCCCTCGTCTTCCCTGACGGCACCCGTTTCTCCGCCAGTCAAGCCTCGGGCATCACCGCCAAGAACATCGAGCAGGTTCGCTTTGCTGACCAATTCGCGCAAGGTTCGCAGACCGGCGGCATCGCGGAGGCTTACGCCGACTGCCCCGCCACCGGTTGCAAAGTGCAACTCGGCACCGATATCAACATCTCTTCACCTCAGGTCATTATCGTGAAGATGGGAAAGCCGTTGGTGCTAGATCTCGCCGGGCGCATCATCAAAGTCACAAACGCCGCCGGCGTCGGTCTTACTTTCACATCAGAGAACATTAACGCCCGCACGCCCATGACCGTGGCCAACGGGACGCTCACCTGCTCCTGGAATGCTCCCAACCTTGTCGGCTATGCTTGGTCCAATTCCGTCAACGTCTCACTCTCTGGTCTAGACGTGCGTAATTGCAATACGCCGGGCTCGGTCGCGATACTTTGGGATTTCGTAGAAGATGCGCACATGAATGCAGTTGGCTTTCGTTTCAACGCCGGGGCACTTCGCGTGCAGAACGCTTCAAACCAGGTCAGCTTCCGCAACGTCTGGTTTGATTCCAACATCGACCCCATCACCTTCCAGGACAATAGTGGCATCACGCTCGAAGATTGTCTGGTGCAGTCCAACACCGGGCGCCGCGCGCTGCAGCTGCTCACCAGCCCCGGAAGCAATGCCACCACATTGCGTATCCACAAATGCCACTTTGAGAACAATGGTGACGGTACCGCCGCCAGCCGCAACATCTACGTTGCGCCCGCAGCATCGCAGGTCATCATCGGCGTCTCGGTTGAGGACAACGTATTCACCGCCGGAGCCGGCGGCGCGGCCGGGACATCGTTCGAAGTCGCGGGTTCGCAGCGTGTCTCT
>JAICWB010000302.1 GCA_025935035.1 Terriglobales bacterium | reverse complement strand
TCGATGACCTCGAAGCCTTTGTTCATCAGCGTGGCCGAGTCGATGGTGATGCGGCGACCCATCTTCCACGTGGGGTGATTCAAGGCCTGCTGCACGCTGATGACCGCGAAATCTTTGGCCGGTGTATGTAGAAAGGGTCCGCCAGATGCGGTCAGCCAGACGTTCTTCACCTCGTCGAGGCGTCCGCCGCGCATGCATTGGTGAACGGCATTGTGTTCGCTGTCGATAGGAAGAAGCGGTTTGCCTTGCTTGCGCGCCTCCGCCGTGATGATCTCGCCCGCAGCCACCATACATTCTTTGTTCGCCAGGCCAATGCTCTTGCCTGCTTTCACTGCTTCATACGTGGCTTCGAGTCCCGCTACGCCGACGATGGCGCTGACCACAAAATCAACGTCGGGGTACGTTGCGACTAAGACCGTACCTGCGCTCCCGTGGACGACTTCGATTCCGCCAGTACCGGTGGTCTCCAGCTTCTTGCGCAATGCCGCGGCATCCGTCTCCGCCGCGACCGACATCACTTTGGGTTTCCACCGCTTGCACTGCTCGAACGCGAGTTCAATGTTGCCGCCCGCTGCCATGGTCACGACTGCGAAGCGGTCAGGATAGCTCTCACAAATCTTGAGCGTGGATTGCCCGATGGAACCGGTGGAACCTAGGATGGCGAGACGTTTCATATATTCACAGGCACTGAAAAAATAGCGTATAGAAAGACAATAGGCAGGGCAAAGAGCAGAGCATCGATGCGATCAAGAATCCCGCCGTGTCCGGGCAGAATGGCGCCGGAATCTTTCACACCTGCGCCGCGCTTCAGCATTGACTCGACCAAGTCTCCGATCTGGGCAGCAATGTTGACACCGGCGCCCAAGACAATACCGCTAATCAGAAGCATATCTTTGCTCATATCCAGAAGGCCGCCGGAGTCCGTCAAGTGCCAGTGATTGAGCGCTTCCATTATCTGCCGGTTATGGACGAACAACAGGTGCGCCAGGAAAACGCTTCCCACGAAAGATGCGATAGCGCCTTCCCATGTTTTACCTGGACTGATTCGAGGAGCCAGCTTATGTTTTCCCACTGCCCGTCCGGCGTAAAACGCAAAGATGTCGCCTGACCACACCACGACGCACATGAACAAGATCAAGAAAACACCCGAAGGTAAAGCGCGGATGAGCGGGAAGCAGAAAAGGGTGAGGAGTACATAAGGCACTGCTAGGGCACTCATCGATGCCCTGGGCAACGCCTTCGGCAGTTCATCGGTCGCCATAGCCTCCACTAGCAAGAGGAAGGGGAGTAACAGGATTGCGATGACTAGCCGAGATAAGCTGAAAGGCCCGGGGTGGAAGGTGTCATATATGAAGTATCCGAAGACGAACGCGATGAGAGCCAAGGTGAGTGCTTTCATTGACTCTACACCGTAAGCGTCTACTAACTTCAAATATTCCCACGCCGCGCCCATCGCCACCATGCCCACCACAAGTGTGAAGAGCCACATGGGCGCTTTAAATAGCACCAGCAGCACGAGTGGAATCAAGACAATAGCGGTGAGAACGCGTTTCATGGACGAATCAGTTTAGCGGGAAGTGCGGGCTTGTGCGAGTAGATTGCAGAGTGATAGGGGTCCCTCGCGGCGCTCGGGATGACAACAAAAAACTAGGCGCTATGTTCAGCCTTCTCCACCAGGCCGCCGAACCTGCGCTCGCGCTTTTGGAAATCAGCGATAGCGGTCAGCAGGTGTTTGCCATCGAAATCCGGCCACAAGGTTTCCGTGACATAGATTTCCGCATAAGCAAGCTGCCACAACAGGAAGTTGCTCAAGCGCATCTCGCCGCTGGTGCGAATGACCAGATCGGGATCAGGCAAGTGCGAAGTGTAGAGGTACTTGCCGATGGTCTCTTCGTCAATGGCTTTTTTGCGCAAGTGCTCAAGTCCACCGTTGTTGGCCGCGGCCTCAACGATCGCATTGAAGGCGTCCGCCAGTTCGCTGCGCGAGCCATAATTCAAGGCCAGCGTCATCACCATGCCCGTGTTCTGCGAGGTGGCATCCTTAGCCCAGTTCATTACTTGCTGTACGTCGAGAGGCAGTTCATGGATGCGCCCGATGTACTCGAGTCGAATATTGTTGTCGTTGAACGTGGAGACTTCCTGCTTCAGATAGGTCTTGAGCAGGGTCATGAGGAAGGTGACTTCCGTCTTGGGCCGCCGCTTCCAGTTCTCTACGGAGAACGCGTACAGGGTTAGCGACGGAATGCCGATATTTGCCGCGGTTGTCGCCACGCTGCGAACGGCTTCCACCCCGCGCTTATGGCCGGCAATGCGCGGCAGATGGCGCTTCTTCGCCCAGCGGCCGTTGCCGTCCATGATCACGGCAATGTGGTGGGGAAGGCGCTTGGCGTCAAGGTGCGAGAGGATCTCGCGTTCCTTGTGTGACAGCCGGCCGATGTCCTTTGTGCGCAAGTGACTCAATGCCCCTATCTATCAAAGTTACCACACAAAGTGGGTGAATATCAAAGTACTTCGTGTTGCAAAGTCGTGTGGAGGCTGATACACGCGACAGGGTGCGTCCCGCTGCGAACCTCACAGACCTTATATAATGGATGAATACCCAAGAGGAGTTTCAGATAAATGTATCCAGAACCAATGATCGCCCCGTTCCGTGAAGAGTTGACCCGCTTCGGCGTGGAAGAGACGCGCACCGCCGCGGACGTTGATAAAGCCGTTCAAGCGCCTGGCACGGTGATGGTGGTGGTGAACTCAGTCTGCGGATGCGCTGCCGGAAAGATGCGTCCTGCGGTTGGCCGCGCTATGCAGCATGCGAACTTGCCAGATCGCTCGGTGACGGTTTTTGCCGGTCAGGACCGCGAAGCCACCGAGAAAGCGCGCGGATACTTCACCGGCTATCAGCCGTCCTCACCGAGCATCGGAATTTTGCGCGACGGGAAGCTGGTTTACTTCATGGAGCGCTACCAAATCGAATCGCGTGACGCAGGTTCAATTGCGGCGGACTTGACTGCCGCTTTCGATAAGTTCTGCGCCAAGACCACGGCATAGACTCTGCTTGCGAATGAAGCCCGGCCAGGCGCCGGGCTTTTTGTTTTACACTGCTGCCGATGAATCCGGGCGCAAAGTTCGTGATGCTTGCCCCGATCGTGCCGCTCGGCATCATCGGAATCGTTTTTTTCAAACCGCCATGGACTCCGCTTCGGGTCTCTGGATTGAT
>JAICWB010000090.1 GCA_025935035.1 Terriglobales bacterium | reverse complement strand
CGTGGGCGCGTACGGCGCCAGCGCCAAATTAATGGACATGATCGCGCCGCTTGGTCCGGTGTATCAAGCGGGCACGCTGAGCGGAAATCCGCTGGCCATGTCCGCTGGACTCGCGACACTGAAATATCTGAATGACACGCCTGATGCATACGACAAACTCGAGTTCAACGCCAATCATTTAGTCGAAGGCATAGCCGAAGCCGCGCACAACGCGAAAGTAAAACTTGCTTACAACCGTGTAGGCAGCATGTTCACATGGTTCTTCCGCAAGAAAGACGGCAATGTGTGGGACTGGAACTCGGCTTCTGAATCCGATACCGCGCGCTTCGGAAAATTCCATCGCGCGATGATCGAAAGCGGCATCTACCTGCCGCCGTCGCAATATGAAGCCGCGTTTCTGAGTACCGCGCACTCCATGGATGATATTGAGCAGACGATTGCAGCGGCGACGAAAGCGTTCAAAGAGATTTAGCCGATCAGCGCGCGGTGCTGCTCGTTTATGAAGTTGTCTGTCATGCCCGCGATGTAATCGCACACCGTCTGCGGCAGTGACGCCTTCGCGTCGTCCTGATAACTCTCCGGCAATTTCTCCGGATGTTGCATCCAGAACGCGAACATCTCCGCGATCACTCGCTTGGAATCGTCTTTATCGCGCGCCAACTCAGGCGAATAGTACAGCTTCTGGTACAAAAACTTCTTCAGCTCTGCGCGCTCGATCTCCAGGCCTTCGGAAAATCCCGCTAGGCGCCTAGGCGCATTACGCACGTCTTCCAACGTTTCTATCTTCGCCGCACGTACGCGCGACTTAGTGGCCTCGATCAAATCGCCAGCCAGCGCATTCAGCACACGCTTGATGGCTTCATTCGCTTTCAGCTTCTCCGCTGCCTGCGGATACAGCTTTTCAACCTCAACGTAGAACCGCTCGAACAATCCTGAGCCTTTGCGAATGTCCGCCAAGGTGATGATCTCTGACTCCAGACCATCGTCGAGGTCTGCGGTCAGATAAGCGATCTCGTCCGTCAGGTCGATCAGTTGTGCTTCCAGCGGCGGCCGCTTGTCCAGCAGGTATTCAGCAAGTTGCGGGTACTCCCTCGCGGAATAATCTCGCGAATGCTTAATGATGCCCTCGCGCACTTCAAACGTCAGGTTCAATCCGCGAAAATCAGCGTAGCGCTGCTCGAAATACTCCACGATGCGCAGCGCGTGCAGATTGTGGTCGAAGAACAATCCCTGCTCGCGCATGCAAGCGTCCAGTGCGTGTTCGCCGGCGTGCCCGAACGGCGGATGCCCGATGTCATGCACCAGCGCCAGCGTTTCGACCAGGTCCACGTTCAAGTCCAACTCGGCGGCGATGGTCCGCGAGATCTGTGCCACCTCGATGGTATGGGTCAGCCGATTGCGAAAATGGTCTGACAGCCGGCGCGTGAATACCTGCGTCTTGTTCTCGAGCCGGCGGAACGCCCGCGAGTGGATCACGCGATCGCGGTCGCGCTGGTAGTCGTCGCGATAGGCGTGCCTATGTTCCGGATGGCGCCGCCCGCGCGTTTGTTCAGCGCGCGCAGCGTATGGAGCGAGCATGGAGAGCAGTTTACAGTTGTCAGTTGGCAGTTGTCAGGAAAACCCGTTGTCGGTCGTCGGTTCTCGGTTGTCGGTCAAACTGGAAACGGAATATCATGCGGCCATGATTTCCCATCCTGAAACCGCAGCTCGAATCAGCGAAATTATGCAGGATTTATTTCGCCGCGTCGATGAATCGGTCCAACTCGTGCGCGAGACCTGCAGCGAAGAAGAGACTCGAGCCTACATTAAGGCTACGTCGGGAATTGTTGGCGCGATCGTGCTGGATGTCTGCGAACCGCTCTACGAAAAAAATCCCAGCCTTAAACCAAAAGGCTGGGACGACTAACTACTAATTCCTAACTACTAACTACTGCTTTTTCTCCGCCAACCTGACCCGCGCGCCTTCCAGCTTCTTCTGCACTTTGGCCATGTCTTCGTTGTCAATATCGCCGGGCACGGACTTGTTCCATTCTTCCATCGCACGTGCCCAATGGTCGGCCGCAAGTTTCAGGCGTCCCGTCTTTTGATAGAGGTCGCCAAGGTGTTCGTGCAGAGTGGCGTCATTGCTGATCTTGGCCACAGCCTTGCGCAAATATTCTTCCGCCAGGTCATACTTGCCTTGTTTGAAGTATGCCCAGCCCAGTGAATCGAGGTAGGCGCCGTTCTGCGGATCAAGCTCCAGCGCCTTCTTGATCAGGTTGGTGGCTTCTTCCAGACGAACGCCTCGATCAGCCAGCATGTAACCGAGATAGTTCAGCGCCATCGAGTTCTGCGGATCAGCGGCCAGCACGCGACGGAACCGCTCTTCGGCCAAGTCATATTTCTTTTGGCGCTCGAAGACTGAGCCCTCTACGAAGTCGGTGTACTCTTTTTCGTCTGGAGTGGTGGAAAGCTTCGATGCCTGCTCAGCGTAGCTTTCCGCCTGAGGCCAATTCTTCAAGCGGCTGTAGATATTTGAGATAGCCACCAGCACTTCACGATCTTCTTTGCTGTTGTCATTCTTCAGCAGCGACTTCGCCTTGGCGATGCCCTGCTCCACCTGGCCCATATCCACCAGTTGGCCGGCGAGAGTCAGTTGCAAACCTCTGTCTTTCGGAAACTTGGCAGCGGCTTCCTTCGCGACCTCAGTCGATTCCTTCCACTGCTTGTTCTCGCGCAGAGCGTCAATGATCTGCTGATAACCGCGGATGGCGTTGTCATCGCCCAAAGTCAGCGTTTGACGAAACGTATCGACCGCCAATTGCGACTTGCCTACTTCGCGGTAAATGCTGCCCAGGCGCTCAAGGAACACGGAGCGGTTGTTCGCTTCGGCCTCAGCGTACTTGCCGTCAGGACGAGCATTCTTGTCCAGCAAGCCCTTCAGCGCCGTGATGGCATCGTCATAGCGGCCTTGCGCGTCATAGACGAGCGCCATGTTGTACGGCACTTCGAGGGAATCGGGCGCGAGCGGTTGTGCTTTCTTCAGCGATTCCAGGGCGGCGTCGAATTGGCCCAGCTTGCGCTGAATATCTGCCAGCTTGATCCATGAGCCGGCATCGCTCGGGTCAGCCTCGACCAGAGCTTTGTATTGCACCTGCGCTGCTTCGAGCTGTCCGTCGCTGAGAAGGTTCTGCGCCAGTCCACGCTTGGAGTCGAGGTTGTCCGCGTCTATCTCGACGGCTTTCTTGTAAGAGCCGACCGCGTTCTTGTAATCCTTCTGCTGTTCGTAGGTGTAGCCCAGCGCGTTGTAGAGCTTTGAAGAACGCTCCGCATCGGGAACAGAATTCAGGGTCTTCGCAGCGCGCGCCTGGTCGCCCTCTTCGTTATACAGATAGGCAAGGTTAGTCACTGCCTCTTCAGAATCCGGCTGCAAGCGGATGGCGGTCTTGAACTGGTCTTCTGCTTTGAGCAGGTCTTTATTCACGATGTAAAGGCGGCCCAACAGAAGGTGGTTATCAACCGCGTTCGGTTCCAGCTGCACGATCTTTTCAAACTGATCGATGGCCAGCTTCAACATCTCATTCGACTGCGCCCCGGCCTGCATGTCGCCCAGCGAGCGCAGGTAGATCCGTCCCAGGAGTTTGCGCGCGTCCACATTGTTCGGATCTTTCTGGATGATGCTTTGCGCTTCCAGAACGGCGTCTTTGATGCGGCTGGTCTTGGCGTAAAGCTCCGCCAGGCCGGAATTCAGGAACTCAGAATCCGGATCGTTCTCAATGGCGAGTTTGTACTCTTCAATCGCCTTGCTTGCGTATTCAGAGCGGCCATAAAGCGCGACAAGTTCTTCATAACTGTGGGCCAGCGCGTAGTGGTAATAGGCAGCAGCGCGGTCACGCGGCTTTTTCTCGTTAACGGAAAGCGCGCTCTTCGCGGGATTGTTCTGGTTCGCGTCGTGGACGGTGTTATCGCGTTGCGCGGGAGCGGCCGGTTGCTGGGCAAATGCGGAACATGCCAGCAGCAGCGCGGCAGCCAAAAAGGAAGTTTTACGGATCATCATTGCTCTCTTAAGAACTCGGTTCCCGGGGTGGCTTGCAGATTTATGCGGAAAATATGCGCGAACCAATCCGTCCTAATTGGATG
Source organism: Terriglobales bacterium (assembly GCA_025935035.1). Taxonomy (GTDB): domain Bacteria; phylum Acidobacteriota; class Terriglobia; order Terriglobales; family Acidobacteriaceae; genus JAICLA01. Next base: position 6,027 of record JAICWB010000090.1, on the reverse strand, counting down.
CTCTTCGCGCCCCATTCGATACGGCTGCCCCGTCTATCAATTGTAAGGCCTAAATCCCGAAAAAACGGCCATTTACAACCTTATAGACGCACGAGAACGGGTTTAGGGAGACTGCTTTAGAGGTGTTTTAGACAAACAAGCGCAAAAGCCTTTCAACACAGAGAACACAAATTGCACAAGGCACACAAATGAAAACGGTTAACAACAAACCCAAAAAGATTTCTTGGTGACCTTAGCGCTCTCAGTGTTCTTTGTGTTGAGAAGCTTTGATTGCTCGGAGCGATCTAGTGCCGGAAGTGCCTCACACCCGTGAACACCATCGCCATTCCCAACCGGTCAGCCGCTGCGATCACATCGGCATCTTTCACTGAGCCGCCTGGCTGGATGACCGCAACCGCTCCGGCCTTGGCGCATTCTTCTAATCCGTCAGGAAAAGGGAAGAATGCGTCGGATGCGACTACCGTTCCCGCGAGCGGCAAAACGGCTTTCATCGCGCCGATCTTGGCCGAGTCCACACGGCTCATCTGCCCTGCCCCCACGCCAACGGTCTGTCCATCGCGCGCATAGACAATGGCATTCGACTTTACGTGCTTGCAAACTTTCCATGCGAAAAGCAACGCGCGCATTTCGGCGTCCGTCGGCTGGCGTTTCGTTACCACTTTCAGGTCTTCGGGTTTAAGCATGTGCGCATCGGCATCCTGCAACAACATCCCGCCCGAGACTTGTTTATAAGTCCAGCCGGTCTTGCCCGGCGGTATCTCCACTAAACGCAGATTCTTCTTGGCAGCGAACCTCGCGAGCGCAGGCTCTTCAAACTTCGGCGCAGCGATGGCTTCTACAAACAATTTCGCGATCTCTTCCGCGGCGGCCGCGTCCACCGGGCGATTGATGCCGATCACTCCGCCAAACGCCGACACCGGGTCCGCCTCCAGCGCCTTCTTGTAAGCGTCCAGCACCGTCGCGCCGGTCGCCGTGCCTGCGGGATTGGTGTGTTTGATGATCACGCACGCGGGCGCATCGAATTCCTGCGCCAAGTCCCAAGCGGCCTGCAGGTCAACAATGTTGTTGTAAGAAAGTTCCTTGCCTTGGAGCGGCTTACCGTTGGCCACGCCGCCCGCGGACGGATCGGCATAGAGCGCAGCCCGTTGATGTGGATTCTCGCCGTAGCGCAAGTCCATCTTCTTGCCAAGATTCAAACGAAGCGTCTGCGGCAGGGTTTGTTCGCCGGATTTTGGCCCATCACTCAACCCCTCGAGTGTCGAGGCAATGGCAGAGTCGTAAGCCGCCGTGGTCGCAAACGCTTTCTTCGCCAACTCCCATTTTGTCGAATGAGAAAGTGTTCCGCTCTTCGCCAATTCGTCCGCGATCCCCGCATAGTCATTCGGCGAAGTCACAATCGCCACATCGTGAAAATTCTTAGCCGCCGAGCGGATCATGCTGGGTCCGCCGATATCGATGTTCTCGATCAGTTCTTGAAATTCCACGCCTGGCTTAGCCGCGGTCTTCTCAAACGAATAGAGGTTCACTACCACCATGTCGATAGGCTCGATGCCATGCTGCGCCACGGCGGCTTTATGTTCCGCATTGCCGCGAATGTGCAGGATGCCGCCATGCACTTTGGGATGCAGCGTCTTCACGCGGCCGTCGAGCATCTCCGGGAAGCCGGTGAGGTCAGAGATGTCTTTCACCTTCACTCCGGAATCGCGTAGTAACTTCGCCGTGCCGCCGGTGGACACAAGTTCCACGCCCAGCGCCTCAAGGCGTTTGGCGAAATCAACAATGCCTGTTTTGTCTGTTACAGAGATGAGCGCGCGTGAGATGGTGCAGGAAGACGAAGATTTCTGGGCGGTCGTCACAGGTAATGATTCTACCTTTTCCGTGACCCGCCGAAAGACCAGGCGCCCCCGCCGACGATCAGGAGGAAGATCAGCCCCAGCAGCATCGAGATGTCTGTCCTCGCCTCATGCAGCATGGCCGGCATCCCATAATGCTTTACCTGCGGCAGCGTGAAGTGCCAATAACCGCGGCCCAGAAGAATAGGAACTTTGGTAGATGCAATGGCTACGCAGATATCGACAAGCAACGCGAATGCCGCCCAACGAGTGAGCAGGCCAACAATGATCATGACTCCGCAGACGATCTCCACCACACCCACGAACGGACCCATCACGCTAGGATGAGGAATTCCTATAGCCGCAAAACGTCCGGTGCCGTTCTCTGCCGGGGAAACGAACTTCAGAACCCCTTCCAGCAGGAAGACCCAACCAACAAGAATGCGAATGATGATGACTGCGCGCGGGTTCATCTCGCCACCCCCACCCCTTTCATTAACATGTAAACGCCTAGCAGCGTGATCAAACACGACAGTCCCGTGCGAAACGCTTGTTCTGACATCTTGCGTAACGCGCGCACGCCGAGAAGGGTGCCCATCAGGACGCCCGCCAATGCGATCCCCACATACGCCTGCATGCTTACTACGTCACGCCACTGTGCCGCTAGATAGATTGGAATGCGCACGCCATCGATCACCAGCGCCGTTGCCGTCGCGGTGGCCACCAAAGCTTCACGTGACAATCCGAAACCAAGCAAGGCTGCGGAACGAATGCCGCCTTGATTGCCCACCAGCCCGCCGAAGAATCCTGAACCCGCGCCCGCCAACCACGCTAGAGCGCGCGAAAAGCGCATCTTTGCGGTAAGCCCCGTCAAGCCGAGGATCCCTGCGAACAGCAACAGGCACGCGAAAACGAGGGCAAGCGAGTTGCCGCCCACGCGAACATTCAGCAGGGCGCCCAATAGGCCACCGATCGCGCTGAGGACCCCGAAGTGCATGAAAACTTTCACGTCCAATTTATCGCGCAGGCTGATGAACCGCGCGGCGGTCGCGAGCAGATGCGGCAGTGAGACCACGGCCACCGCCAATCGCGTGTCCATCTGAGAAGCAAGTAGCGGAGTAAGCACGCTGCCGATGCCGAAACCACTGATGGCGGCAATGCTCCCCGCCAAGACTGCTGCTGCAAATAGCAAGGCATGGAACATCATTTTGGCGTGAACTGCTTCAGATCATAAATGCCTAGGTCTTTTTCGAGATTAGTGACTTTGGCTAAGTAAAGATCGAATCCGTCCTGCCCGAAGGTGTCATGCTCGATCTTGTCGAACTGCTCGCCCAGCGCGTCATACTCGTGCTTTGAAACTATCTTGTGCAGCTCAGGGAAGAGTACGGTATCTTCGCGCGCCTCGTGCGGGGAGTACATACGGTTGAAGGCGGCGAGGTCGGCGGCCAGCTTCTTCTTATCGTCAGCGGACTTGAGTGACCCTGCAGCAGTTAGTACGCGAGCGGTGACTGCGCGGCCCGCCTTATGCTGAGTGAGCAAGGTGTCCACAAGGTCCACCAACTTGCCCGCCTTGCGGAAGCGCGGAAAGAGATGTTCTTCTTCGAGCTTCTCGTGATACTCCTCGATGAACTTCTTGATGATGTTGGCCGCGTCCGTCACGTTCTGCGGTGAGAAATCTTTGCCCGCATTCACCCGCCGGATGATCTCGTCATAGCAGAGCATCGTCCGCTTCAGGATGCCGTGCTCGCGCATGAGGTCTTCATTCGTGGAGACGTCATCCTCGGCTTCTTCTTTTTCTTTTTTTTGCGCGAATGCGGAAGGCACCAGAAGGACGGATGCCGCTGCCGGCGCCATCCGCAATACTGACCTGCGTGATAGAGACTCGATCGGATCCCGGTTCATGCACACACCTCCGCAGAAAAGGATACGCCGATTCATTCCTTGCGTCGTGGCTGAGGTTTAATGGGAACGCTTCTAGATCTTAGCCTTCGCCTTCAATCTCACCGCGCCGTTCTCCATCTCGACGGAGTACTCCACGGCGTGGCATCCGTAATCTTTGCGGATCTGTTCTGTCTTTTTGGCGACGAATTGTTTGAACGAATCGAAGCTGGCATTGCCGCCCGCTTCGCCGGCTTTGGATTTCGCCGCCATCATAGCGTTGAACAAGCGCTCGACATCCGCATGGCCCTCGTTCACATCAGAGACGGCGGTTTTGAACGCTTTAACTTCTTCTTCGCCCTTGCCCGCGAGTGCCTCGGCTGCTTCCTCGTGCTCTTCCACCCGCATGCCCGCTATGCCAAGCTTCGCGTCTTGCGGACGCCGGTATCCCTCTTCCTTGATCTTCAGCTTCTGCTGCCACAGTCCGTTGAAGAGGGCGTATTTTTGCTGCAGGGTGCTATAGCGGAACCGCTGGGCAAAGTTCATCTTGTGGCCGTCAGAATACTTTTTCAGTATCTGCTCGACGCGCCAAACCGTGTCGGCCGGGGGCTTCTTCGCGCCGCCGCCAAAATAGACGTCATACTCGATCTTCAGCCGCCGGATCGACTCCTCAAGCTGCGAAAGTTCTTCGTCAACCGTCACTTAGCGCTCCAAAATGGCCAAAAGGCTTGCTTGAATCGGGACTATACCACACCTTTTCCCGGCCCTTGAGTGCCGAAAGGCCATTGTTTCGTAGCACTTTAGACGTGATTAAGGTTTTCTGCATCAAACTATTTGCTATGTCTGCCAAAAAGAATACCGATACCCTAGTGGAAACAAAAGCCGAAGCCCCGAAGTCTGATGCCAAGTCCGAGCTTAATAATTCCGAACTTAAAGACGCAACTGCTGAAGCGACACCCGGCCCGTTGCCGGAAGGCGAGATCCCGGCCACCAATGGCTCCGGCAAGATCCATATCGTTGTTGCAGACGACCACGCCGTCTTGCGCGAATCACTTTCAGCGCTTCTAGGCACGCAGCCGGACATCGAGGTAGTCGGCGCCGCGAGCGATGGCGCGCAAGCTCTCGAGCTTGTGCAGGCCAAACATCCTGACGTGTTAGTGCTTGATCTCTTCATGCCGGGCAGTGACGGCTTCGAAGTACTGCGCACGCTGGACAAAGCGGGGAGCCGCGTTGCCACCGTCGTGCTTACCGGCTCTGAAAGCGAAACGGATTACACGAATGTAGTGCGTCTCGGTGGACGGGGTCTGGTGCTCAAGAGCGATGGCCCAGAAAAATTATTTGCCGCCGTGCGAGCCGTAGCCCAAGGCGAACTCGCATTCTCTGACGATATGGCCCAGCGCGTTCTCAGCACCATGGCCGCTGACACCCGCAGCTTCATGCAGGCACAAGCCAGTTCGCTGGACCGCCTCTCAGAGCGCGAGCGCCAGATCGCATTCTGCGTGGCCCGTGGCAAGAAGAACAAAGACATCTCCGCACAACTCAACATCAGTGAGAACACCGTGAAGCGCCATCTGCAAAGCATCTTCAACAAGACCGGCGCGCGCGACCGCTTGGAACTAGCGGTTCTCGCGTTGAATGAAGCCAGCAAGCAAGCGGCTTAACGGCAGTATTAGTAGTTAGTCGTTAGAAAATCAAAACGGAGACTATAAGTCCCCGTTATTGTTTTTACTTGGATCGGCACGGATAAATCCGTGCCCTGACTGGCTGATCATGTGTTGTTTGATTTTCTAACTGCTACACACCAACGACCAACAGTAGCTACTAACTACTGACTGACTACTGACTACTGACTACTAACTACTGACTACTGCACTTCCTGCAGCGTCCGCACCTTCCACTTATCGCCCACCAGCGTGAAGATGACCACGTACTTCTGAGTAGCATTATCAGAATGCACGCTCTTTCCGCCGTCCATCGTCTCCTGCGATAGCTCGACCGTGTCATGCAGCTCGATGGCCGTCCCTTCAGGCGAGTAGAACGCGAACTCGACTTTGTGCGAACGATCGTCCAACTTGCTGCTCAAGCCATTCTTCTTCTGCTGGTCGATCTGGCGCAGCAGCTGGTCGCGTTCGCCGCCCACAAAACTCTTGTCCACCAGGTCAATGCGATTCTGTGCCAAAGCGTCATCCATGTTCTGCCACGCCGCGGCATATTCGCGTTTGATAGCGGTCTGCGTCTGGTCTTCGAGTTCGCGCGGGGAGGTGCTGCTGTTGGTGAAATCGAAGCGTGAGGAGTTGTCGGCGTCATCCCAGGCGCG
>JAICWB010000318.1 GCA_025935035.1 Terriglobales bacterium | reverse complement strand
TTCGGACTACCCAGCGCCATAAGCGGCATCAATTCCTATTGGGCAAACGGATACGGCGACCCGCCGCCACAGGCGCTGATCGTGGTGGGTATCAGCCAGAAATTTATTGATCGCAACTTCACCGGCTGCAGGCTTGCAGCAAAAGTGTGGAACCACCAAGGGATAGAGAACGAAGAGACCAGCCATCCTGATATTTTTGTTTGCGGGCCTCCACAAAAGGGCTGGCCTGAGTTTTGGAAAGACTTTCACTACTACGGATGAGGTTTGACCATGGCGACCACGAGAAAAACTTCGGAACTAACCCGCATCGCAGCCGAAATTCAACGCGGCTACAACGGAGACGCATGGCACGGTCCGGCTATGACCGTCACGTTAAAAGACCTGCCTGGTTATCGCGCCGCGAGCAGACCCATTCCCCAAGCGCACTCCATCTGGGAGATCGTTCGACACCTCACCGCGTGGAACCATATTGTGCGCCGCAGATTTCTCGGCGAGCTAGTGAAGGTTTCGCCCGTACAAGATTGGCCGCCGCTCGCAGACCAAAGCAACGATGCATGGGAGGCCGACCTCGCTGCACTCGAAGAAGCATGCCTAACGCTCGTTTCGGCGGTCAAGAAACAATCGAAGAAGGCCGGAGGCGACGCCGTGTTGAAGCGCAAAGTCCGCGGCAAGACCCACAATGTCTACGTGATGCTCCACGGCGCCGTGCAGCACAACCTGTATCACGCGGGTCAGATATCCATCCTGCGCAAGGCCATGGAATAACCGCTATTTGCTCGCCCTTGGCACTTAGAGCCGAACGGACATTACTAAAGTACATGCCCCTACTAACACCTTTGAACATCATTTGCTACTGTCTTTGCCTACACTTACGCCTGACAATACGTACCTGAATCAGGCTGGCTAAAGGGTTTGCGTCTCAATCAGTTATCATCCGCACTACCACGGTTCGAACTTGAACACAGGCCGCTGTTGGCATTGTGATAACTTATTCGGACGCTAAACCAAGTTAGCGCTGTTCCACAGACGGAGCTACGGCAATGCTGGTGAAATTCTGGGGCGTTCGCGGTTCTACTCCTACGCCTCAGCTCGAGAATCTGCGCTATGGTGGGAACACTTCGTGTGTCGAAGTGCGCATCAATGGCCAGATCTATATCTTCGATTGTGGCACCGGCTTCCGCAACCTCGGAAAGCAGCTTCTAGCTGAGCACCAGAAAAAACCCATTCACGCGCACATTTTTCTTTCGCACTTCCATTGGGACCACATTCAGGGCATTCCATTTTTTTTGCCGCTGTATACCAACCCTGACAATTATTTCTTTTTCCACTCTTCGAGCCGCAGCCGCGGATTGCAGCGCGCCATCGAAGAGCAGATGTCTGACCCGTACTTCCCCGTCGACATGACGGAGATGGCCGCGCATCGCCACTTCTATGACATTGAAGAAGACCGCATCGCGTTTGACGATTGCGTGATCCAGTCCATGTGGCTGAACCATCCGCAAGGCTGCCTGGGATTCCGCGTAGAGACTGACAACGGCATCCTGGTCTACGCCACGGACAACGAGCCCGGCCATCCAGTCTTCGACAAGAACGTGCGCAAGTTAGCGGAAGGCGCTGACATCCTTATCTATGACGCGCAATACCTGCCGGAAGAATACGAAGCCGGCAAACGCGGCTGGGGACACAGCCACTGGCGCGAAGCCGTGAACATAGTCATGGAAAGCGGCACCAAAGAACTCGTCCTCTTCCATCACGACCCCGAACATACTGACCCATGCATCGACTCCATCGTGGACAAAGCGAAAGAGTACTACCCAAAGGTGCGCGCCGCGTCAGAGGGCATGGAGATACAGCTGTAACTTTTGATCATCACGAGCGCCAGCGAGGGATCCTTACGGAAGGCCAATGTTAAGCTTCATCCGAACTTTGCCTTCAAATCTGATCGGTGACGATCATCGGATCCCGGACCCCATCCGTCAGTTTCGAAGAATCGGTATTTATGTCTTGGTGGGCGCAGGAATGCTTTCTGCGCTAATCACTATCTTTCTTCTGCTGTTACTCTTCGGCTCGTGGCTAGCGCTTCACTTGCGTTGAAAGCAACCGCTCAAGCGCCAAAGGCGCGAAACAAGGTTAGCCCAGCGCCGTAAGATCTTCCGCAATACCACGTCGGGTGGAGCAGGCCTTCCCAGGCCTGCGGTAAACAGGCTTCATTTAATATGTCAGGGCTTTAGCCCCCGAGGTCTCATGACAATCCCCCCGCGCGGCCAGACCGGCCAGAATACCTATTTCATTTCTACCCAAGCATCCGAACGCAAGAACATCCTTCAGTCAGACAGAATGGCGGGACTGCTAGTCGATGTTCTCTACTCATACCGAGCGCAGAAAAAATATCTTCTGCACGAATTTGTAGTCATGCCCAACCATCTGCATCTGCTGATCCGTCCCTTGCCGGACACAACGCTCGAAAAGGCGATGCAATTCATTAAGGGCAGCTTCTCATTTCGTGCAAAGAAGGAACTGAACTTTAAGAGCGATATCTGGCAGCCTAGTTTTCATGATCGCCGTGTGAGAGATTGGCAGGAGTATGAAGGCCGAAAGAAGTACATCCATCAGAATCCAGTTGTGGCCGGTCTTGTATCGTCGCCGGAACTTTGGCCTTGGTCATCCGCAAATGGAAAATACGAAATAGACCCTTACCCCGGGGGCTAAAGCCCAAATCCTAAGTTCTGCTTCATTTATGCCGCAGGCCTGGGAAGGCCTGCTCCACCCGACGTGGTATTCGAACCTGCTTCTTTCACGTCCGATAGGTGAACCGCACTCCTCCCTTCTTGCCCTTTCCCCCACCCCTTCCATATACTTTCCTGTTGCCTTTTAGCCCGTCTTGTAAGAATCCCCGCGTCACCGATTTAGCGTCATCATCTCCTTA
>JAICWB010000042.1 GCA_025935035.1 Terriglobales bacterium | reverse complement strand
ACTCCGCGGAAGCGATCGGGACTCGCGGGTGGGACCTGACGCTCGTGCTCATGGCCCGCTGCGGGTGGTGGCATCGGCGGAAAACCTTGCGTGCTGCAATCGAGGCGTCCATTCGGCATTTCTACTGACATGAAGAGAAGATGCTTGTAAACCGAGACGTCGCCTTGTCCGCCGGGACAGATCAGCGACGTAATGACGGAAGGCTTAGACGGATTAGAGATGTCAAAGAAATTTATTCCGTAGAAATTTCCCTGGAACAAGTGATCACCTTCAAAGGCCAAGTCTGAGTTGGCATAGCCGAGCTGTGACATCACGCGCTCGCGCGCGGTGGCACCCGCCTTTGCGGGCGGCGGCTGAAACGGCCCCGGCTTTTTAAAGAATGCGACGTGCTGCATGCCCAGGATGGCTTCGCCTGCGTCATTCACTCCGGGTTTCAAACCTACACGCGGATCGTTGGTGGTGCTGCCTTCTACTTTCGGCGTCTGGGCCGGCGCATCTTGTGCCGCCAGGTATGTGACGCACATGGATAGCAACGCGATGAGAAAGAATGCGTTGCTTAGGGAAAGTCGGCGAACGAGTTTCATTGGTTCTCCTTTAGAAGTTTTTCCATCAGCACGATCTCGGCGCGCTGTGTGTTGTCAACGTCGGTAGCGAAGTCGAAGAGTTCACCGCTCTGGCCCGCTCCGCCTGAGTTGAATAAATCTTTCACCATGGTGAGAGCGCCGGTGTGATGTTGGATCATGCCGGTGAGAAAGAGGCGGTCAAATTGTTTTCCGCGGGCCGCACGCAATGCGGACATTTGTTCGGGCGTAAGCATGCCGGGCATCATCGGCATCGACATGGAATGCGCTTTGCTCATGTTCATGTCCTTCGACATGTCCATTTTCATCTCTAGCGGTTCGCCACGCGACTCAAGCCACTGGCGCATGAATTTGATCTCGTCTGATTGCGAGAGGCTGATGCGTCGGCCAAAATCGCGAAGTGCTTGGTTGTCTGTTCGCGAATCGATCAGCGCAGTCATTTCAACGGCTTGCTGGTGATGCATGATCATGCCCTGCATGAAGGCGATATCGGCCGGCGATACCGGCGGGCGGGCGGCCTTCGTGTCGCGGTCAAGCGTTTTGCTGGGCTGACCGGGCGCGCCGGGCTGCACCACATTGGCGGGCGCCGATGAGGCCGTTTGCAAAGCGAAGACGAGAATCAAAAGCAGATGCATGGACTTTAGGGACGAATAGCCCAAAAATCGGTGTGGGCGCATGGTATCGCGTTACGAGGCGTTGCCGCAAACGGGAGTGGGGAAGAGAACCGAAAAGAGAAAGGAAAAACTAGTCTGCGCGTACGAAGTCTGGACTACCAGTAGTGATGCGCATGTACTTGTGGGGATTGACCGGTACATCATTGATACGGACTTCGTAATGCACGTGTGGACCGGTGCTGCGGCCGGTCTGGCCGACATAGCCTATCACGTCTCCGCGCTGTACATGCTGTCCGACAGTGACAGCGAAGCCGGACATGTGGCCGAACAGCGTGGAGTATCCGTAGCCGTGATTGATGACCACGGTCTTGCCGTATCCGTTGTGGACTTCAGCTTCTTCGACGACGCCATCCGCCGGTGCGAGGATAGCTTGGCCGTATCCGCCGCTGATGTCTACGCCGCGATGGAACGCGCCTTCACCGTTGAACGGATCCTGGCGCTCGCCGAAGGTGCTCATGATGCGTCCTTCAATGGGCCAGAGTGACGGTGCGGAAGCGAGCTTCATCCAGTCATCGAGGGTGGCGTTGCGTGTGCCGAAATCGATAGCTGTGGTGGCTACGCCGGACATAGCGGAGGTGCGCAGCGCGTAGAACTGGTCAAGCGAAGTGGTGTAACGCTGTTCGCCAATTCCGTCTTTCGGCGCGGCTTCCAGCATTGGCTCCGGCTTCAGGCCGTAGAGCGTGGAAACCTCGTTGGCGATGGAGCCGAGCGAGGCCACTTGCACGTCTTTCTCTTTGGTGACTTTTTCCAGGTGGTTGTAATTCTTTGCGAGTGAATCTTTCTCGTCGCGAAGCTGATTGAAGCGCAGCGTCTTGGCCAGCATCCGGGTATAGGAGCCGGCCATGCCCGTGATGGTGAACATCCCGATCAAAGCCCCGGCCACGAACACATATAGATAGTGGACGGGAATGGGGATCTTCAGCAGTTGCCCGTCAGAATCACGGGCCACGAACATTATGTAATAACGTTTACGCAGAGAAAGCTCCGTCTCAATTTATTCAGGGTCGAATTTTCTTGCTTCTTATTTTTTGGTCGTGCTTTTCGGCGCGTATACGGCCAGTCCCATTTTGAGAAATGCAGACTGGAGTGGGGGTACCACGCCGTGGTCAAAGTCGGATTTACTTATCCCGTTCCCTGACCTGAGCCCTTAAACCAAGACAAAAGTGACTACTGGGTTGAGCCCTGAAGGTAACAAACCCGCTTCTCTCGTGTCAATCAAAGTTCGATGCCGGGTGGGTTACGAATGTTGGCAATAGGGTGGACTGTTGGGTGTAAGGATTGGTAAATAGGCCAATGGCCGTTGGTAAGTGGCTTTGTGTGCCGCGAAAGGCAGTCCTCTGAAACGCGGATAAAAACGATAAAAGAAGGATTAAAGAAAGATAAACCCTAAAGGTTTAAATCCGCTTTGACCTTTCTTTTATCTTTGTTTGATCCGCGTTCAAAAAGGTTTTGATTTAGCATTTGCGGATGCCTCGCGCCGAGAAAGCGCTCATCGCACATATTAGGACGCTGGCTGGGAAGCCGCGCCGCGGTCTGGTACGCGGCATCGGCGATGACTGTGCGGTGCTGCGTCCGCCGGCTGGTCATGAATTGGTCGTTACCACAGACCTCATGCTTGAGGGTACGCATTTTCGGCGGGACTGGCATCCGCCCGATTCAGTCGGATACAAGTGCCTGGCACGGGGATTGAGTGACATTGCCGCGATGGGAGCGGAGCCGATGGCGGCGTTTCTTTCGCTGGGCCTTCCGCGGGATGTGAGAGAGCGTGGCGTGGATGGATTTTTACACGGCTTCATGCGGCTGGCGAAGCAGTACGGTGTGACTCTGGCCGGCGGTGATATTGCGGAATCGAAAGGCGGCATTGTTGCGGACATCATGTTGGTGGGGTCGGTGCCGCGAGGGAAAGCGGTGCTGCGGTCGGGCGCGCGGCCCGGCGACATTATTTATGTGACCGGAGCGCTAGGCGAATCGGCCGCGATGCTCGAACAATTGATGAGGCGTGGAAAGAAAGCTGCCAAAGATGGTCCGGCATCGCGGCACTTTTATCCTGATCCGCGGCTGGAGGTTGGGCGTTATCTGCGCGAGCGCAAACTCGCAACATCGATGATCGACCTGAGCGACGGCCTCTCCACTGACCTCGAACACATTTGTAAAGAATCAGAATGCGGCGCAAACATCGTGGCCGACCTCGTTCCTATGGCAACGGGAGTCGGTTCGCGCATCGCTCTCGATGGCGGTGAAGATTACGAGCTACTCTTCACCGCCAACCCTTCCAAGCGCATTCCCATTGAGATCGCAGGGGTTCCGGTGACTGAGATCGGCTGGATCACAAAAGAAAAAGGAATGAAGTTGATCGAAGGAACACGCGCGCGAAAACTTGTGGCGAGTGGGTGGGAGCACTTCGGACAAGGAAAAAGTCAAAACCTCTTTGACGCGGATAAGAACGATAAAAAAAAGATAAAAAAAAGATAAAACCAAACAGATTGATCCAGTTTGATCTTCCTTTTATCTGTCTTGATCCGCGTGTGAAGGGTTGTTTCTGACATCACAATTTGGTGACCTCAAGTTTTCTAGCTCTCTGAGACCTTCTCTACCGTCATCGGAGTGGTAGGCGTCTTGCGTTCCGCGCCCACTGACTTCGGCACATCCACCGGGCGCGTATGCGTTCCACTCACGTTGCGGTCGTCGAATTTGCCGAAGATCATTTTACCGGCCGTCGTCTGCAGGACTGACGTAACGCTTACGTCAATGTTCTTGCCCATCATCTTGCGCGCGTTGTCCACGACGACCATGGTGCCGTCATCCAGATAAGCGACGCCCTGATTGTATTCCTTGCCTTCTTTCAGGATGAACACGCGCATGATCTCGCCGGGCAGCACGATCGGCTTAAGTGAGTTGGCGAGCTCATTGATGTTGAGCACCTCCACGCCGCGCAGTTGCGCGACTTTGTTGAGGTTGAAATCATTGGTCATGATCTTGGCTTCATAGAGCTTGCCCAGCTCAATGAGCTTCATGTCCACTTCGCGCACGGCGGGAAAATCATCTTCTACGATCTGGATGTTGAGGTTGGCCATCTTCTGAAGTTTGGCGAGGACGTCTAGCCCGCGGCGTCCGCGATTGCGCTTCAGCGAATCGGCGGAGTCGGCTACCAGTTGCAACTCGCGCAAAACGAATTGCGGGATGACCAGTACGCCGTCAAGGAACCCGGTCTCCGCGATGTCGGCAATGCGGCCGTCGATGACGACGGATGTGTCGAGGATTTTTTGGCTCTTGCGGGCTTTAGTCTCCGCGCCGAAGACGCCGCCCAGCGCAGCCAGGTTGAGCAAATCGCCTTTGCTCCCGCCCACGATCAGGCCTACGTAAGACATGAGCAGCATGACCAGCAATTGCAAAAAGCGCTGCGTGCTGCCGGCCGCCAAGCTGTCACGTATGACAAGTGAGAACAGATATGCGCCCAGGATGCCGAGCACGCTACCGATCACAGCGCCGATCAGTTGTTTGAGGCTGACCTTGCGGAGGCGCACCTCGAAAAGAACAACGCCGAGGCCGATCAGTGAACCGGCGATGGCGGCTTCCATCTTAGCGAGGCCGAAGGGTTGAAGTACGTAGGAGGCAACACCGACAAAAACGATGAATATGAGACGAATGAAGACGAGGTCAAGCATGGCACAGCTCCCGAAAAACTTATGTATTGGGGCCCGATCTTATGCACCACTGACGGAATCGCACCGCCGACTGCCAAATAGGTAAATCCCACTGCTTATAAATTCAATGCAATTTCTTTTATGACCGCCAGCTTGATGCAGGCGCGTTTGCTGCCGGAGAAGTATATACCTGAAATGTAAAGTTATGTTATCGGGTGTTTGTTGGGATGGGTTATCTGTGCAGTAAACAAATCAGCGGGCTTTTGCGTTGACCGGAATGACAACAGAAGGCATCTTCTTAGATGTTGTTATTGGCCATCCCTTAAACGGGGGATATGAGCGGCCGATGCGTCCTTCCGAAAACTTCCGGAAGACGAACAAAAGAGCCGGCGCACAAAATTCTCGGGGGAGAAAAAACGCGCCGGTTTTTTTGTGCCTGATTTAAGCGGCCTTGTCGTCTGTTTTCTGGCGCGCCTTGTCGCCCGATTCGGGACTTTTTTTATCAGGGGATTCCTCGCGCGCTTTGTCGCCAGAAGAACTCTGGTCTTCCTTCCAATGGATCGCTACGTCTGAAGTAGTCGAAGCGATGGTGATGTCGCTACGACCCTGAAGTTTTTTGAAGACCTGCTCGTAGATGAAGTTGCTGGCGGCTCGGCGTTTCTTAGGCTCTACGATGTAGCGCAGCGTGAGTTCGATCCAGTTATCAGTCACTTTCATGAAGCTCTGCGGCTTTAACTCCATGGCTGGCACCACGAAAAAATCCTTCATCTTGTTGAACTCTGATTGCGCGCCTTCCAGGTACTCTTTGGAATAATCGCCGCCCGCTTCGAGCAGGATCGTCCGCATCACCTGCAGATTGCTGGCGTAGGTAACGGGGATTTTTATTTCGTCCCAGATGAAATTGAAATTTCGCGTGTAGTTGTAAACGGCCGTGTCACCGAACATGCGCGAGTTGCTGAATTGCACGATGCGTCCGGTAGCCTGATCGCCGCTGATCCAGTTCCCAACTTCCATCATTCGTGTGTAGAAGAAGCCAACGTCGATGACGTCTCCGGTGATCTTGTTCACTTCAATGCGATCGCCGACGCTGTATGCGCCGCCAAAGAGCACAGCGATGCGACCGGCAACCGCGAGCAGCGGTTCTTTAAGCGCGACGGCGAGACCACCCGCGACCAATCCCAGGAACGTGCCGGTATGCTGCAAAGTTCGCGCCCATAGCAGGATGATGATTGCGATAACGCCGATTATGATGAACGTAGATAAAGCTGAGCGCTTGCGGTAGCGCTCTTTTCCATCTTTATCCTTCCCGTGTATCCAAGCCTTGCCGATGCCATAGAAGAGGAAGCCAGCCACGATCGCCAAGGGCGTGCCAATCTCGGCATAGGGATACTTCAGATGATGAAAGAGCCAGTCCACCCAGCTTTGGATGCCTAAGGCGAGAGAGGGTTTGGCAGATTGCGACCTGAGTAGCTCAGTACTTGGGCATGGTTTTATCGATGCGGTCAGCCCAGGCGAGTATTCCGCCAGCCAGGTTCTGCACTTTCTCAAATCCTTGCTGGCGAAGGAAATCAACCACTTTCGCGCTGCGCACGCCGGAGCGGCAATGGACGACGATGTGCTGCTCGGGATCGAGTTCCTGCTGGCGCTTTTGCACATCACCCATGGGAATCAGTTTCGCGCCGTAGTCGCCCAAGTTACAGATCTGGTATTCGTGCGGCTCGCGCACATCGAGCACGAACAGGTTTTCCTTCGCGTCCAGTTTTGACTTTAGTTCTTCCACGGTCATTTCAGGTAATGCATTGGGCATAGTGTCCGGTTTCTCCGTCGATTTTTCTGGCCTTCCAGCAGTTGCGCCGAGCCCGCAGAATCGTTCATAGTCGATCAGCTTGGTGATAGTACGATTCGTGCCGCAGATAGGGCAATCGGGATTCTTGCGCAGCTTCATCTCACGGAAACGCATGGCGAGCGCGTCCACGAGGAGCAGGCGTCCGATGAGCGGCTCGCCGAGTCCCGTGATGAGCTTGATGGTCTCAGTGGCTTGGATCAGACCAACCAAGCCGGGCAAAATGCCGAGTACTCCGCCCTCGGCGCACGATGGGACCATGCCTGGAGGTGGCGGTTCCGGATAGACACAGCGATAACAGGGGCCAGCTTCCTGCGCCGTCGTCTTCGGTGCGGCGAAGATCGAGGCTTGTCCTTCAAAACGAAAGATGCTGCCGTACACATTCGGCTTGCCCGAGAGAACGCACGCATCATTAATAAGGTAGCGTGTGGGGAAATTGTCAGTGCCATCCACCACGACGTGAAAGTCTTTGAATATCTCCAGAGCATTGGCGCTGGTCAGGCGGGTTTCAAATTTACGCACAGTGACGTTGGGATTGATGCCGTGTACTTTTTCTTCGGCCGATGCGAGTTTCGGCCGGCCAACGTCTTGCGTGAAATGAATCACTTGACGATGCAGATTGCTGGCGTCCACCACATCAAAATCAACAATGCCGAGCGTGCCGACGCCCGCGGCCGCGAGATACATCGCCAAGGGCGAGCCCAATCCGCCCGCGCCCACACATAGCACCCGCGCGGCTTTCAACTTGAGCTGACCTTGCATGCCGACCTCCGGCAGGATGAGGTGGCGCGAGTAGCGTTGGACCTCGTCGTTGGTAAGTTTGGAAGACAGTTTCTCGTTTCTCGTTTCTAGTTTCTAGAAAAATCAAAAGCAGGTTCCTCAGGGCTGCGCCCTGCGGAATGACAAATCAAAAGTATTCCACGCATCGGCACGAGTAAACTCGTGCCCTTCCCTTAACGATTCGAGCCTCCTGCGATCGAAGGCATGATGGTCAGCGTGTCTGAATCGTGTAGCGGAGAGTTCATTTTCGCCGGTAGATAGCGCACATCTTCATCGTTCAAGTAAATGTTGACGAAGCCGCGCACGTTTCCGTCGTCAGAATAGATGTAGCCCTTGAGATCAGGGTACTGATTGGTCAGTGACCGCATCGCTTCTGCGATGGTGGCGCCCGGAGCATCTACCACTGAGCGCTTGTCCGCATACGGACGCAGCGGCGTTGGCAGATAGATCTTCACGCACCCACCTCTGTGAGCACTTCGATCTCTTCGTTATCAAAACGCTTGGTCTCTTCATCATTGCCGCAGAGCACGTAAGATTTCGTATCACCGGCCCGGCCTTTTTCGATTCCAGTGATCACATACGAGCACGCGAACCAGTGCGCTTCCTCAAGATCATGACTCGACCACTGCGGCGGATGGTCAGGATGCGAATGGTAGAAGCCGACAATGTCCATATCTTGCTCACGCGCGCGCCTTTGCGCCGCAATGAGTTCTTCAGCGGGAATGCTGTAACGGCGATCCGCCATAAGTGTTTGGCTGTTGCGGCAGCGGATAAACTCCTTCACCACGCGCGAACCATCACTCAATTTGCCGATCAAAACGCCGCAGCATTCCTGCGGATATTCCGCTTCGCCGTGAGCACGCAGGCCGTCGAATTGTTCCCTGGGTATCTTTAGCATGTGACTAAAGTTTGTTGCCAAGTAGATTCTAATCGCATACCGTCGGTTGCTGCTTTTGGCAGTTCTGTGCGAAAGTAAGTGTCCCCCGGGATACAGATGCGCCTAATAGGCGAGCAGCACGATGCGCTTGCGCGTCATCTGAGCGGTAAGGACGAGCTCCAGCACGGATTGGCAGGAAGAGATCATGACCAAGAAGTTCAAAGAACGTACGTTTGAAGAAGCCACGGCATGGCTTCGCGAGAATGGTTTCGATGTGATGGAAGTCCCCTCGAACCCGAACCGCGTGTTCGTGAAGAAGTACGGCTGCTCCGGCGCGATCGAACGCAGCGATTCCGGCGGTGTGAAACTCTTCGCCAAGCCCGGCTACTTGATAGGCGGCGAGATCGCGCGCCTGGTAGACAAAGGCTTCCAGAAGTTTCTGAAGACCAGCAAGAGTGAAGTGCCGGCCAGTGCCGACCATCTCAAGGCAATCCATCAGTTCTCAGAAGAGTTGCGCGAAGGCAGCGGCAGCACCAGTCTTTATAACGAAGCGCTGGGTACGGTGAGTGACCGCTATCAGTACGACCGCGTGAAAGACCGCGATGAGTCGGTGGCGGAACGTCCGAAGCGCCCCTGGGAACGCGCCAAACAGACAGCGAAGAAACCGGCATAAGCCTCCCTTTTCCCAAGTTGCTGGAATTGTCCTCCTTCCGCGCGGTGCGGTAGTATTCGGCATCCCCTAGGAGGGTCTGATCCATGAAGAAGCTCAACCTATTACTTGTATTGCTCATGCTGGCCAGCCTGAGCTTTGCGCAATCCAGCGCGGCGAAGTCCACGAAATCAAGTACCGCAAAGACTGACACCGCGAAGTCACCGAGCAGCGATTCAAAGTCTGCCGCGAAGTCTTCTGCAGAAAAAGTTGATTTGAACTCTGCAACCGCAGATGAACTGAAGGCGCTGCCCGGCGTGGGTGATGCATACGCGCAGAAGATCATTGCGGGGCGTCCGTATGCGAACAAGAGCCAGTTGGTGTCCCACAAGATCGTGCCGGAATCGACCTATAAGAAGTTTTCTGATCAGGTGATCGCTAAGCAAAACACGGCCATGAAAGCGACGGATTCAAAGACTACAACAGCAAAGAAGAAATAGTTGCAGATCTGCACCGGCGACCAATGGCGGGCTAAAGCCCGCCATTTTTTTTGCTGGGTATTTCGGCACGCCTCAAGTTTTGCCTTAGCCGAATTCCTGATTCTCTCGTGATAGTGCGATGTTCAACGTGCCGCGCTTTGGTTGGTTTGCCACGCCACGCTGTAAGCCTCAACCAACTCCGTCTTCCCTTTTACTTTGAGCGGAGGCAAGTGGCTGAGTTGGAATCGCGAGCCCAACTCATTCGCCGTGCTGCGCGAGACCATGATCTGCCCGGGCATGGCGTTCGACATCAAACGCGACGCAGTGTTCACGGTGTCGCCGATCACCGTGTAGTCCAGTCTGCGAGGTGAGCCAATGTTACCCGCGGTCACGATGCCGGTGTTGATGCCGATGCCGACTTGCAGCTCCGGCCAGTTGCGGGCGGCTGCGTCGCGGTTCATCTCAAGCAAAAGTTTCTGTATCTCGACCGCGGCCTTTACGGAATTCACCGCATCATTGCCTTTGCTGATCGGTGCGCCGAAGACAGCCATGACCGCGTCGCCGATGTATTTGTCGAGCGTGCCACCATTGTCAAAGATGGTGTCAGTCACGCGCGTGAAATATTCATTCAGCACTTCCACGATCTTTTCCGGCGCCATCTTTTCACTTAAGGGCGTGAACCCGCGGATGTCAGCGAACATCACGCTTACTTTCTGGTTTACTCCTCCGAGTTTTACGCCGGTGGGGTCCTTGCTGATCATGTCCACCACGTCGGGCGAGAGAAAACGCTCGAGCGCGGAGCGTTGCACTGCGCTCTCCGCAAGCTGCTCGTGGGCGGTCATGTTGTCGATAGCGTTAGCAGCTTGAGCCGCCACCAACGCGAAGACGTTCAACTCTTCTTGGGTGAATGCAGACTTGCGCGTCATGTTATCCACGTAGAGAATGCCGAACAGTTGCTTCGCGCCCACCAAGGGGGCGCACATGGCGGAACGCAGGCCGCTGATCTTCATGCTTTCGCTGCCGCTGAAGCGGTCGTCACCGCTGACGTCAGTGATCAAGATGGGCTGCAGGCCGCTTTTTACCCGTTGCAGGATGGTGTTGGAAAAAATGATGCTCGGCTGATCGGTGGCTCCGGCTGGTGGTGCCTGGCGATATTTCACTTCCGTCTCGCGCCAGACTTCGCCTTTTTTGTCGAACAACATCATGAATCCGCGATCGACGCCTTCGATGCGGAAACTCAGCTCCATGACCTGCGCGGCGATGTCGTCGATAGAAAGTTTCCGGTTGAGCGCTTTGCCGGTGTCATAGAGAACACTCAGGAGATAATTTTCGCGTTCCAGGCGTTTTACGGTCTCAAGCAGGTCTGGCGTGGAAGTCTTATTGTTGACAGGCTTGTGCCGCATCGAGAGTTGTGCGGCGTCGCCCTTGAGTACATGATTCAGCGTGGACGGGATGTCAGCGTCTTTGACGATCAGTACGGATTCGTCGAGCTGCTCGAATCCTACGCTGTACACGCCGATCTTGATGATGTCTTTATTTTTCAGCGGCGTATCGGAGGTGATGCGGCGCCCGTTGATGATCACGCCGTTGGTGCTGCCGCGATCAGCGATAAGGATGGAGTGCTCCGGTTGTATCTTGATCACTGCGTGGAAGCGGCTGACGCTGCTGTCATTCAATACCAAGTCATTTGCGCTGCCACGCCCTATGGTGATGACCGGCTTGTTCAGCTCGAGGATGCCGCGCTTGCCGTCGGGTGATGTGATGATCAGCCGCGCCATAAGAGACCGTTATTACTTGGCTTCGAGTTGAACGTTGAGGTCCTGCACTTTGCCTTTTTCGATCGTGAACTCGCGTTGCACAGGCCTGTAGCCCTCAAGACGAAATACGATGCGGTAAGTGCCGGGGTCCAGCGGGATGCGGGCCGGTGTTTGCCGTGGCATTTTTCTGCCCTCCAGAAAAATGTTCGCCCCCTGCGGTTCGGTTTGGATCTGGATCACGCCCTGACCCGCAGGAATGCCTCCACCAAAGATCCGCCTGAAGCCGCGAAATGGATTCTTGCCGCCATTGGCTCTCACCGGCTCAAGTGTTGGAGCGAAGTCGTAAGACTCGCCGTCTTTGAGCGTGACTGAGGTGTTCTCTTCCTGATACCCCACTTGCCGCACAATCACTTTGTGGCTGCCGGGTTCAACGCTCAACACCGCTGGCGTGACCTTGCCGGTAGGAGCGCCGTCTAGAAGTATCGCCGCCCCGGCGGGCGTGCTCTTGATGTTGATCTTCGCGAACGCGGCGGCGAGTTCCGATCCAACGCTCGAGAGCTTACCCGCGCTGACGGTCACGTGGCGTCTCGCGGGAGAGAAGCCCTCCTTCGTGATCACGATGTCGTGATCCCCGGGCGAAAGTCTTTCTGCTGTGAACGGTGTGACCCAGCTTGCTTCACTCTTGCCGTCAATGGTGAAGCGCGCTCCGGACGGAGTGGAATTCACATGCACCGCGCCGAATTCGGGTGCCGGCGCAGCGGGCGGCACTACTACCGCTGAAGCAGGCGCAGCACTCTTTGCATTTGCTTTTGCCGCGGAAGGTTTCTTTGCCGCAGTTTTGGCCGCAGGGTCTGCGGATTTGCTATCGTCTGTTGGAGTGCCCGCGGGTTCTGTCTGTGCGGGCGCGCCGGGCGTTTCTGGCGCCGGCGTCGTTTGGGATATCGCGGGAGTAGTCATGGCCGCCTGCAGCGGAGTCTCCGTCTGCGCCGCGCTCTGCTTTGCTTTGTTGTGCTGATGGATGAACACGCTGCCGAACACAACCACTACCAGCGCGATCAGCATGATGCCGATCTTGCGTGGATCGAAAATGCTGTGCTGATCCGACGCGGCCTTTTGCTGCACAGTGACCGTGCTTTCGATCGATTCGACGGATTTCGATCTTCCGCCGATGGTCTTGTTGCCGATGAGTGTCGCTATCTGTCGCGCCTTCTTGGTCGCGCTGGTGCCGGTTGCGGTCGCCGCGGCCGGTAAGGAGCTTGCAGTCGGCGATGCCGGCATGGCGACGGTCTCCGCGTCCATGCTGGCCAGCACTTGTGTCTTCTCCGCGTCCGAACCGAAATCTTTGTAGCCCTCAAGCTGCTTGACCAATTCTTTGCCGGTCTGAAAACGCTCGCTCGGATCTTTCGACAGAGCTTTGGTGATGATTGCACTGAGGCCGGGATGAATGCTCAAGTCGATGTCGCGCGGCGGCACCGGCTGCTCATTCATGATCTTGTAGATGATGGTGGTCACGTTCTGACCTTGAAACGGCTTTTCGCCGGTCACCATCTCATATAGACAAACACCGTAACTGAAAAGATCGGAGCGGCCGTCGAGCGTCTTGCCGCGTACTTGCTCGGGAGACATATACGCGGGAGTGCCCAGCACCTGGCCGGCATTGGTCAATCCACCTTCGGCTTTCGCTATGCCAAAGTCCATGATTTTGGCGCCCCCGGCAGAGGTGAGCATTATGTTGGCCGGCTTAATGTCACGATGGATCACGCCACGTTTGTGTGCGTAATCCAGAGCGGGAAGGATCTGCCGCGAGATCTCCAGCATGAGTTGTGCGGGGATAACGCGCTGCTGATGCAGTAAAGTTTGCAGTGTCACGCCTTCTACATGCTCCATGGCAATGTAGAACATGCGCTGGTCCTCGCCGGCGTCATAGATGGTGACAACATTGGGATGATTGATCACGCCGGCTAGCTTGGCTTCATGCTTAAAGCGGCGAAGAATCTCTTCTTCGTCTGCGCCGTGCACGTCGAGCCGCATGGTCTTTAACGCGACGGTGCGCCCGATGTTGGGATCGAGCGCGCGATAAACAATCCCCATGGCCCCGCGCCCGAGCTCGCCTGTGATCTCGTAGCGTCCGATCTTTTGCGGGGCATTGGCCATTTGCGTGGACGTGGACATGGTCTCCAACCTGCTTGCTAAGCCTCGCTATTTCAATAGCAAAGCGCTGGAAGGCAGGGATATCCCAAGGCGAAAAAGTACAGGAATCAGCGGGGCAGGTCAATGTTCATAGGTGCTGAGACTTAAGGGGAAAAGCACTTATGAAAACCCTGCTAATCGGCGGTGCCGCCGTGAAACAGCTCTGTCATGCGGTCAAAGCCCACTTTGTAAAGTGCGAATTCTGCGCCATCGTCTGCAACGCGGCGGAAGAGCAACTCGCCCAGTCCATCGCCATCGGCGTCAACCGCATCGATGAGTTCGAGCTTGGGTGTCACATCCAGCCGATCATTTACGGTCACACTGCGATAGATGCCTAGCGGTTTACCCTCATATCCCACCCGGGCGACGTAGGTCACGTAAACGTCTTGTGCTGCTCCGGCTGTGGTACCGGAAGCAGTGAGAGTGCGCTCGCGTCCACTGAATACGAGGACGGGATCATTACGATGGTTGAGATCGAGGACTTCAAACTGGACTTCAGCGAATTCGGACCTGCGGTCTTCCGGCGCGGGAGTAGTGGCGCGTTTCCTTGACGCCGTTCTTGCGGTGGGTTTTGAAGAAGCGGGCTTCTGCGCGTCAAGGCTCGCTTTACCGCGACCGATGGATTTCAGGTATTTGTCCACTTCGCCCTGCGCTAAGGCGTCAAGTTTGGCTTGCAGCTCTTCTTTCTCGCTGGGCGCCATCTTGTAGCGAAACACGTTAGGCTGCTCAGGAGTGGCGTCAGACACGGCTACCGCTTCGTACGTGCGCGTGCGATGCAGCACCGGCTCGCCTTCATTGCTTTCACCAATTAGTGGGCCGCGATCAAGCACGCGCGGCGGAACAGGTATGGCCTCCTGCTTGCCGGTAGCGCCAGCATTGTTGTTGCCATGCTTCATCACGGGACGATCGGGGTCATCTTTCGCTTTCGGTGGCTCGATCTGCGGAAGTTCACTCGGCTTGCCTCGTTTTAGCTTGGGACGATCGGGATCAGATGTGCTGGAAGATGCCGGTGTCTCGGAGGCGTTTCCGCTCGAGGCGGTCTGACTTGGCGCCGATTGCGGCGGTTGCGTCGAAGTTGACGCGGAGGCGGCTGGCGCTGGAGACGAGGAGCTATCGGAGTTCGTCTGTCGTTTTATGGTGGGACGGTCTGGATCGTCCGCCGTCTTTTTGTCCGTTTTGCTGGAATCGGTCGCGGTCGTTTTGTCCGAAGTGGTCTTGACGCGCGGTTGCGTGTTGCCCGCACCACCGAGCGGCGCCGCCGGCGATGCGGTCGTACCTTCGGGCATCGGGTTGCCGTTCTCGTCGTAAACGGTAGTCTTCTTCTTGTTCAGATCACGGTCGTCATTGTTGTCGCCGGGCGTCGCGCCTGTGGGCTCCGCCGCGTTTCCATGCACGACTTCGACCGACGACTTGCGATTGTCTGCGACCTCCATTGGCGGCGATGCGCTTTGCCAATCGCCAAGCGCGATCCAGTTCTCTTTGCCTGTAAGTTTGATCTGCCTTTTGGTCGTGAAATAGCCGAGCAGCTCACCTTTATCTTGCGCCTCATACACGATGCCTGCCAGGATCGGCATAGGCGCGGGCGCGGCTTTGTAGATGCTAGCGTCGTAGAACTGGCCATCGTTAAGAATGCATACGGGGATGAGTTTGGGAACAGCTTTGTCTTTAACGTCGGCATCCCAACGGATGACGGCAATGGCGCGCAAGCGCTTAGCTTTTTCCGGCTTATATGAGGTCTGCGGTGATTCTGACTGTGTTGGCCGTCCGTAGATGTCGCGCTGGCCGCCCTGGGCCGCCGCACTCGCCAGCAGCGACGCGCAGATGACACATAACAAGGTTGTGCGATATAAACGATGTCTGCTTGACGCTTTATAAGAGGACATTTTGATGGCCCTTGAAGTGAATGATAAGGCACCAGCCTTCACAATCCCAAATGAGCAGGGCGAACCTGTCAGCCTGAAAGACTTTGCGGGCAAGCACCTTGTATTGTTCTTCTACCCCAAGGCGGACACTCCCGGTTGAACGATAGAAGCGTGCGGGTTCCGCGACGCATTCAAAAAGATCCAAAAAGCCGGCGCTGTGGTGCTGGGCGTCTCTGCCGATTCGGTGGCGAAGCAGAAGAAATTCAGAGAAAAATACGACCTTCCCTACTCCCTGCTCGCCGACGAAGACAAGAAAATGTGTATCGCTTACGGCGTGATGAAAGAGAAGAGCATGTACGGAAAGAAATTTCTCGGCATCGCTAGAACTACATTCGTTGTCGGTCCGGACGGTAAGATTGCAAAGATATTTGAAAACGTTAAGCCCGATGGGCATGCGGAAGAAGTCTTGGCCAGCTTGAAGTAGCGCTTACTTCCTCAGTGCAGCCAAAGTTTCCCTGAAGAGCGTATCAAAAGATGCGCTCTTTTCTCTTGGCACATGCTTGAGGGCTTGCTCAGCCGCAGGGCGTTGGTATCCCAGATTGACGAGCGCGGAAAGAACATCTTCTTCCACCGCGGATGCCGCGGCGGGCGCTTTCATCGTGACGGCGAATTGATCAAGTTT